>NZ_JBEXDT010000072.1:0-50307 GCF_040605905.1 Nonomuraea sp. NPDC005501
GCGAGGCCGGCGAGGCCCGCGCCCGCGCCGCGCGGCTGGCGCTCAAGCACGCCGGCCGCTTCACCCCCGACGGCGCGTCGGTGATCCGCGACGCCGTCGCACTGATGCCGGCCGGAGAAGGGGTGGAGCTCGCCCAGGTGTTCGGCGGGGACCCGGTGCCCGCCTTGCCGGACCCGGCCCGGTTCATCCCACCCTCACTGCCTCCGGCTCCAAGGCCGGCCCGCATGCCGCCGCCGGTGACGGCGCCCGACGCGTTGACCGGCTTCACGTCGAGCGAGTACGACTGGCTCGCGCCGGAGCGCTGGCTGGACGCGTTCGTCCGGCTGGCCGCGAGCGACCGGCGGGGCCTGACCGAGGCCCTCGCCCCCGTGGCCGCCCGCTTCCGCACCCGGGTGCTCTGGGGACGCCCCTGGTGGCACGCCGACGAGTGGGTGATGGCCATGGCGAAGGAGCTGGCCGACCCTGGCACGGAGCGCAGGGCCGCGGAGCGGACCACGAGCTTCGGCGCGCCCGCCACGATCCGGGAGCGCGTCCCCGAGTCCGGGCACGCGAGGCTGAGCCGGCTCATGCCGCTGCGCCGCTACGCCGAGGTCTACGAGGCGCTGACGGCCGGCACTCTGCCGCCGTACCTGCTGGCCACGCCCACCTACGCCAGCGGCGTGCTCGACGCGGCGGAGCTGGTGGAGCGCCTGGAGGGCTACGAGCGCGACGGCGTCGAGCCGCTGCCCGTGGACCTGGAGCAGGCGCTGCTCCGGCTGTCGCGGACCGCGTCCGCCGAGGTCGCCGGGCGGGCCGCGCGACTGACCGGCGCGGCGGGCCGGACGGTCGCCCGCCTGCTGTCCGCCGACCGCGTCGACCCCCGCGTGGAGCTGCGCTGGGAAGACTCCCCGAACGGCCCGCTGATCGTGCCCGTCCTGTTCGCGGGCGGCTCGGGGATCACCGTGCTGGACGGGGAGATGACGCACTCGCGGCGCGACGAGGTGCTCGAACTGCTGCTGCCCGTGCTGGCCTCCCACCGGGATCTGGCCGCGGCCCACGCCGTTCACGGCCTGCTGTCGTACGCCCCGTACAGCAAGCCGGGGCTCGACGCCCTGACCGCGCTGGCCGCCGCCGAGGGCCCCGCCGGGGACGGAGTGGGCTTCCTCGTGGCGTACCACCTGTGCGAGAGCCCGGAGGAGGCGGTGCCGCGCCTGCTGGAGCTGGCCGCCTCCGGCGGGCTGCCGGGCGAGGGGACGGGCCGCGGGCTCGCCGCGCTGCTCCGGTATGACGAGACCCGGTGGGAGTACCGCTGCTACAGCCCCGCCGGGGTGCTGCGGGCCCTGGAGGAGCTGGCCCGGCGCGGCGCGCACCGGGAGGTGTGGGGGGTGCTGGCCGGGCTGCTGACCGGCTACCTGCCGGGGCCGGGCGAGCGGGCCACGAGCACGCACACCCGGATGATGACGCTCGCCGCCGACGTGGCCGGCTGGGCGGGGGCGCGCGGCGCGCTGGCGCCGGTCGCCGAGCTGGCCGCCCGCCCACGCGAGACCGGCCTGGTCCGCCAGGCCCGCCGCCTGCACGCCACTCTCACCGCTTAGCCGCCAGGCCCGCCGGCCCGGCTCACGCACGCTCCTTACGAGTCCGGTTCACCGCTGGGCGAGCTCCCACGGGTCGTGGGCGGAGAACACGTCCACCCCGTGCTCGTGGGCCAGCGTGCGCAGCCGGGCCTGGTTGGCGATCCGGAGCTCGGCGTCCACCTGAGCCAGTTGCTGGACGAGGTCCATCAGCGGGTGCGCGACGGGCTCCGGTTCGAGCTCGCGGTGGTAGAAGTAGGCGTCGCCGGCGTGCAGCAGCCAGCGCTCGCCGTCCCTGACGGCCACGCCCGCGTGTCCCCGCGAGTGCCCGCCGAGCGGCACGAGCAGCAGGTCGTCCAGCCCCTCCAGGGGCCGCGCGCCCTCCATCCCGAACCAGGTCTCGCCGCCCTCGCCGTAGGTGACCCAGCGCGGGCCGTGCGCCCAGTGGCCGGGCCGGTAGCGCCGGCTCGGCGCCTGCTCCGCGGCGGCCTCCAGCTCGGCCGCCATGACGTGGACGGCGGCACCGGGGAAGTCGGGCAGCCCGCCGCTGTGGTCCACGTCCAGGTGGGTGAGCACGATGTGCCGCACGTCCGCGGGGTCGTACCCGAGCGCGGGGAGCCGCCGGGCGGCGGTCTCGGCGGGGGCGAGCGCGGGCGTCACCTGCTCCACCCACTCGGTGTCGAGCAGCTCTCCGGGGCGGGTGATGTCGTCGAGCCCGAGGCCGCTCTCGACGAGCACGAGGCCCGACGCGGGCGTCTCGATGAGCAGGGCGTGGCAGACCGCCGGGGCGGAGGGCAGGCCGGTGGTGGACTCGATCTCACGCATCGAGCCGAGGTTGAGGTGGTGAATCTTCATGCGCCTACAATGCGACTTGAAGCGCGGTTCAAGTCAAGCGCGCGAAATGAAGGGCGTCGTTGATGGAAGAGACACTGCTCGACATCGGTGAGGTGGCGCGGCGGTCCGGCCTGGCCCCGTCGGCGCTGCGGTTCTACGAGCGCAAGGGCCTCATCGAGTCGGCGGCGCGCAACGGCCTGCGCCGCGCGTACCGGCCGGAGACGCTCGACCGGCTGGGGCTGATCGGCTGCGCCCGCGACGCGGGGTTCACGCTGGCGGAGATCGGCGCGTTCCTGGGGGCCCGGCCGTCCGACACGGCGCTGCGCGAGCGCATGGCGGTCAAGGAGCGGGAGGTGGACGCGCGGGTGCGTCAGCTCACCCGGCTGCGCGACAGCCTGCGCCACGCCGCCGTCTGCGCCCACGACCCGCTCGTCGAGTGCCCCGACTTCAAGCGAGCCATCCGGAACGTCAGCGCCCCCTGAGGAGGGTTCAGCCGGCGCTGACGTACTGGCGGGGCCGCAGCGCGTGGCCGCGCAGCGCGGCCAGGGCCGCGAAGTGGCCCACCCGCGACATGCGTACGGCCAGCTCGTCGCCGAACGCGAGCCCGAGCGCCGTGAGCCGCTCCACCAGGTCGTCGACCGGCTTGGCGACGTCGCCCGGCTCCGTGGCCGGATGCCAGCCCTCGTCGCCCACCACCTCGGCCACCCGGCGGCGCAGCTCGGCCGGCGAGATGAGCGACCCGTCGGCCAGCAGCATGAGCGCCGCCTCCCGGGCCGACAGCTCGAACTCCTGCTCGCCCTTCGGCAGCAGCAGCCGCGTGACCGCCTCCCACATGGTGTCGGGGGAGAGCAGCAGCCGCCTGCCCACGGCGGTGATGGACAGCCTGGCGCCGTCGCGGCGCAGCGCGCTCAGCTCCCGCTCGGCCAGGTCGCGCAGCCGCAGCGCCTCCGGCGACGGCGCGAGCCGCATCGGCAGGCTCTCCTCCGAGGCCGCCAGCGACAGCAGCCGGTGGAGCTGGGGGACCGGCTGGGCCGGCACCGGCGCGTGCAGCCGCACCTCGAACGGCTGCGCCAGCTCCCGGCGGGCCGGACCGCGGCCCAGCACCCACCGGTTGAGCCGCTCGCCGTGGACGCGGTTGAGCCAGCTGTCGCCGCCCAGGTCGGCCCGGGGCTCGGTGAGCCAGCGCCGGGTCAGCGCGACCCGGTCGACCTCCTCACCGGCCAGGATGGCCAGCTCCAGCGCAGCGGAGCAGGCCACGTGCGCGCCCAGCTCCTCCGGCCCCATGATCGTGCTCCACTGGAGGTCCGGCACGTCGGGCGGCAGCACCCCCGTGGCCTCCAGGGCCTCCTGGTAGGCGACGGTGCCCGCGTCCTCGCCCTCGCGCGCGTACGTGCGCAGGATGTCCAGGGTGGTCGGGGAGACGCACAGCGCGGCGTAACGCCGCAGGCCGCCGAGGTGGAGCAGGCGGCCGAGCGAGCGGGCCAGCCGCTCGTGGTCGCCGCCGACCTTCAGCGGGAGCGTGTACCAGAGGAACTCGCAGACATCGAGCTGCGTCACCGTCTCCAGCGGCTCGCCGCCGGTCAGCCACTCGACGGCCGTTCTGGCCTCCTCGGCCAGATCCGGCTCGGAGCGCTCCAACTCGGCGAGGAGCGCGGCGACGTCTGGTGCACTCATGCCTCGAAGTTTGCCGTATCGACCCCGGGCCTGACGATGCCCGAAGCCGGTGCGTATTGGGTCGTGCACGGATCTACCCTACGAAACAACTGGTAAGTGGGCCGCCACTGTCAGATCCACCGTTTGTCGAAGAGCATGCGGGCCTTCCATTCGGTGTAGGGGATGAGCTCGCCGGACAGGATCGGGTGCAGCCACCAGAAGTTGATGAGAGCCAGCAGCGCGAACGCCCCGACCACCGCCGCGCCGATCGTGCGCCTCATCGGCAGCGCGCCGGTGGCGGTGCGCGTGGCCGGCCCGATCAGCCACCCCGCGCACAACGTGATGGCCAGCACCATGAACGGCACCATGGGGATCGCGTAGAACAGGAACATCGTCCGGTTCTGGGCGATGGCGAAGTAGAACCAGGGCAGCCAGCCCATGGCGTAGGCCAGCAGCACCGCCCCGGCCCGCCAGTCGCGGGAGGCGACGTACCAGGCGATGAGGGCGACCAGCGCGAGCAGCGCGCCGAACCAGATCACCGGCGTGCCCACGCCCAGCACGGCCTCGGAGCAGTCGCGCGTGCCGCAGACGTTCTGCCTGCCCTCGTAGTAGAAGGCGACCGGGCGCAGCAGCAGCGGCCACTGCCACGGCTCCGACATGTACGGGTGGGACGTCTCCAGCCCGCTGTGGAAGGTGAAGACCTGCCACTGGTACTTCACCCACGACCGCATCGAGTCGAACACGAAGTAGAACGGCCCCGCCGAGGTGGCCTGGTCCCAGTTGCGGCCGTAACCGCCGGCCGTGACGAACCAGCCCGTCCACGTCGCCATGTACGTGACGAACGGCACCACCCCGAAGGCCGCCACCGCGGGCGGCACGTCCTTGGTGAAGGCCCCCGCGTACGGCCGGCGCAGCCCGACCGCCCGGCGCGCCCCGAAGTCCCACAGCACCGCCATGACGGCGAACGCGGCCAGGAAGAAGATCCCCGACCACTTCACCGCGCAGGCGGCCGCCAGGCAGGCGCCCGCGGCGATCCGCCACGGCCGCAGCCCCAGCGACGGGCCCTCCGGCGACAGGGGGCCGTTCTCGTACCACTCGACCAGCCGCCGCCGCGCCCAGTCGCGGTCGGCGACCAGGCAGGCGAACCCGGCCAGCACCCAGAACATCAGGAAGATGTCGAGCAGCGCGGCCCGGGACAGCACGAAGTGCAGCCCGTCCAGCGCGAGCAGCAGACCGGCGAAGCAGCCGAGCAGGGTGGAGCGGGTCATCCGGCGCGCCACCCGGGCCAGCACCAGGATCGACAGCGTGCCGACGACCGCGGCGGCGAAGCGCCAGCCGAACGGCGTCATCCCGAACATGTACTCGCCGGCGCCGATCATCCACTTGCCGAGCGGCGGGTGGACCACGTAGGAGGCGCACTTGTCGAGCTGGTCGGGGGCGCACTTCTGCCAGATGTCGAGATTGCCGGCGAGGATCGCCTTGTCGGCGTCCTTGACCGTGACCCGCTCCACCAGCCACGAGATCAGCGAGTAGGAGTCCTTGGCGTAGTAGGTCTCGTCGAAGACCACGGCCTTCGGATGGGCCAGGCCGATGAAGCGCAGCGCCCCGCCGAAGGCCGCGACGAGCAGCGGCCCGAGCCACCCCCACAGCGGGTTCGAGGGCATGGGCGGGACCATCCGCTCGCGCACGGAACGCGCCGGGGGACTGCTCTCGTCGGCCTTCGGCTCACCAAAGGCGTGGTACGCGAAATCGGTCACCGCCATTCGGACATCGTACGGGCCTCAAGCCGGTGTTTACCCGTGAACACGGTCCGATCGGGAGGTCCTGCCACAATGGCCGGGTGAGAGAAGACGGCAGGCTGGTACTGGCGGGAGCCCCGATAGGCCAGGCGGGCGACGTCTCGCCACGGCTGCGCGACGTGCTGCGGAGCGCCGACGTGGTGGCCGCCGAGGACACCCGGCGGCTGCGCAGGCTGGCCGCCGACCTCGGGGTGGAGATCGGCGGCCGGATCGTCTCCTACTACGACGCCAACGAGGCCGGCCGCGCCCAGGAGCTCATCGAGACGCTCAAGGAGGGCCGCACGGTCGTCGTCATCACCGACGCGGGCATGCCGGGCGTGTCGGACCCCGGCTACCGGCTGACCCGCCTGGCGGTCGAGGAGGGCGTCACGGTCACCGCGCTGCCCGGCCCGAGCGCCGTCACGACCGCCCTGGCCGTCTCCGGGCTGCCCAGCGACCGCTTCTGCTTCGAGGGGTTCCCGCCGCGCAAGCAGGGCGAGCGCGCCCGCCGCCTGACGTCGCTGGCCGGCGAGGAGCGCACGATGGTGTTCTTCGAGGCGCCCCACCGGCTGCGCGAGTCGCTGGAGGCGATGGCCGGGGCGTTCGGCCCCGACCGGAGCGCGGCCGTCTGCCGGGAGCTGACCAAGACCTACGAGGAGGTGCGCCGCGGCGGCCTGGCCGAGCTGGCCGCGTGGGCGGCCGGCGGGGTCAAGGGCGAGATCACCGTCGTGGTCGCGGGCCACGTGCCCGACGAGGGGCCGCCCGACGTGGAGGCGCTGGTCGCGGAGGTCGATCGCCGCGTGGCCGCCGGCGAGCAGCGCAAGGCCGCCGTCGCCGACGTCGCCAAGGCCGCCGGGATGCCCAAGCGGGACCTCTACGACGCGGTACACAAAAGATCTACCACGCCTTAGGGTGCAGTCCGTGAAGGACTGGGGGAGCTCACCGCGCAGGCTCGTGCCGCCGATGCAGGGAGCCCCCCTGTGGGGCTGGCTCGGCCCCGTCCTCGTCGCCGTCTTCGGCGGGATCCTGCGCTTCGTCCGCCTGGGCGAGCCCCGCTCGATCGTCTTCGACGAGACCTACTACATCAAGGACGCCTACTCCCTGCTCACCTTCGGCGTCGAGCGCACCACCCTGGGCGACGCCAAGAACCCCATCGCCGACCGGCGCATCATGACCGGCGACCTGGACATCTGGCAGCACTGCCCGGACCCCGCCGACTGCGCCGCGTTCGTCGCCCACCCGCCGCTCGGCAAGTGGATGATCGGCGCCGGCGAGTGGATGTTCGGGATGACGCCGTTCGGCTGGCGCTTCGCCGCCGCGGTCGTCGGCACGCTGTCGATCCTGGTGCTGGCCCGGGTGGCGCGCCGGATGACCCGCTCCACCCTGCTCGGCTGCCTGGCCGGTCTGCTGCTCGCCCTCGACGGCCTGCACCTCGTGCTCTCCCGCACGGCGCTGCTCGACATCTTCCTCATGTTCTGGGTGCTGGCCGGGTTCGCCTGCCTGGTCGCCGACCGCGACTGGGCGCGCGGCCGGCTCGCCGCCCGGTACGAGACCTCGCCGCTGACCTCGTACGGCCCCCGGCTCGGGTTACGGCCGTGGCGGGTCGCCGCCGGGGTGTGCCTGGGCGCCGCCTGCGCGGTGAAGTGGTCCGGGATCTTCTTCCTGGTCGCGTTCGCCCTGATGAGCTTCGCGTGGGACATGGGCGCCAGGCGCGCCGCCGGGCTTCGCGAGCCGTACAAGGGGGCCTTCTCGCTGGACCTGCCGGCCGCGAGCGCGGCGCTCGGGCTCGCGCCCGCGCTGACCTTCCTCGCCTCGTGGGGGAGCTGGTTCGCCCACGACGGCGGGTACGGGCGCGACTGGGAGCGGGCGACCTCCTCCGGGCCGCTGTTCTTCGTCGTCGACTCGGTGCGGTCGTGGCTGAAGTACCAGCTGCAGGTCCTCGGCTTCCACACCGAGCTCGACGCCTACCACGAGTACATGTCGGAGCCGTGGACGTGGCCGGTGCTGTTCAGGCCCGTCACCTTCCACTACGTGGGCGGCAGGGCCGGCTGCGGCGCCTCCGCGTGCTCCGAGGCCGTGATCGGCGCCGGCACGCCCGCCCTCTGGTTCGCCGCCTGGCTGGCCCTGCTGGGGCTCGTCGTGCGGTACTCCGCGGCCCGCGACTGGCGGGCCGGGGCGGTGCTGCTCGCGGTGGCCGCCGGCTGGCTGCCCTGGTTCTACTACGCGATCGCCGACAACCGCACGATGTACCTGTTCTACATGATCCCCGTCGTGCCGTTCATGGTGCTGGGGCTCACGCTGGTCGCCGGACTGGTGCTCGGCCGGGAGGACGCCCGGCCCGCGCGGCGGGCCGTCGGCGCCGCCGCCGTGGGCGCGCTCGCGCTCGTCGTGCTGATCGACTTCTGGTGGTTGTCGCCCGTGCTGACCGGCGAGCTGCTCACGCAGGCACAGTGGTGGGCTCGGATGCTGACGCGCTCGTGGGTCGAGGTCGCCCCCAAGTGATGCCGCGGCGCAGCGTGATGGCCGCCGCCACGCACGCCAGCGGCACCGCGGGCAGCACGTAGCGGTAGTCGAACTCCGCCGTCGCCGCCGGCGCCAGCAGCAGCCCGAACGCCCCCAGCCACGGCAGCGCCACCGGCCCCCCGAACCTGCGCCAGCGCACCGCCACGCCGTACAGGCCGACCAGCATGATGCCGCCCAGCAGGATGCCCCGCAGGTAGAACACCTTCTGGTAGCCGCTCATGATGTCGGCCCACGGCGAGACGATGCGCGTCTCGGGCGGCCCCTGCTCGTAGGCGAACGCGTCGGTGTCGGTACGCCCCTGGTAGGACGGCCAGTTGGGCAGCCGCTTCGGCCGGCCGTAGGCGTCGAGTTGCCAGTCGGCGAGATAGGGCTGGAACTCGTACATGAGGTACGTCTGCTCGTCCGGGAAGCGCGGCCGGCCCCAGTGGAAGGCGCGGAAGAAGTCGCGCGCCACCACCTCGAGGTAGTCGCCCGGCTGCGACAGGATCGCCCGCGTGGCGAACGCGCTGGCCGCCTCGTTGGTGATCTCGGTGAACTTCTTGCCGGCGCCCCACCGGTGCAGCACCTCACCGGTGCCCGTGCCACCGCCGCCCTGGCCCCACAGGTACCACTGGGCGTACTGCTTGCGCTGATCGACCGGGTCGTTGATGCACAGCAGGAGGAGCTGGAGCTCCTTATATTTGTCGATGTGCATCTTCGAGCAGTCGGCGAAGATGGCCGTGCGCATGTAGAGGATCAGCCCGTCGCTGTTGGTCATGGCGAACTTGCCCATGCTGGCGGAGAACCAGCCCATGTAGCTGAGGATCGGCACCGCGCAGGTCAGCACGACCGCCACGATCGCCTTCCAGCTCGTGCGCTTGACCACCAGGTACGCCACCACGAGCGCGAGGATGGGCAGCCCGATCGAGCGGGTCAGCCAGGTCAGCGCGAGCAGCAGGCCGACCAGCGCCCCGACCTGCCACGACATCCGCCGGTGCCACAGGACCAGCGTCACCACGCCCACGACCAGCAGGATGAACATCGAGTCGGACATGATGAGCTGTTCGAGCTGGATCTGGTAGGCGTCGAAGAGCACCGGCGCCGCCGCGAGCGCCGCTCCCCACTTCGGCAGCGCGAACCTGCACCGCAGCAGCGCGTAGATCAGCACCGCCGTGGCCAGCCCCATCAGGTGCTGCGTGAGCACGACCAGCGTGAAGCTGTGGAACGGCTTGAGCGCGAGCAGCCAGAACCCGTAGCCGTCCGGCCTGATCGGGTGCGGTCGCGGATGCAGCGCCACCGAGACGTACTCGTACGAGTCGTTGAACCACATCGCCGGGCCGTATCCCAGCATGGTGACAATCCGCAGCACTCCACCCAGGGCGAAGGCCACGGCGAACACCCGATGACGGCGGAGAAAGCCCAGCGCACGCGCCGTCCGGCCAGGGGCGGAGTGGTCCACAGGAGTAATCTCCGCGACGCTCACCATGCTGTAAAGAATGCCAGCCGTTTCTAGGACTTGCCCCGACCAAGTCTGGGCAGAGGGCATGATGGTGTGCCTGAAGTGTCCTAACTGAAGGGTTGAGACGTGGAACTGACGGTGGTCATGCCCTGCCTCAACGAGGCCGAGACCGTGGAAGTCTGTGTGCGCAAGGCTTTGGCGTGCATGGAGGAGCACGGCATCGAGGGCGAGGTGCTGATCGCCGACAACGGCAGCACGGACGGCTCCCAGCAACTCGCCCGAGACGCCGGCGCCCGCGTGGTCCACGTCGACGAGAAGGGCTACGGCAACGCCCTCATGGGCGGCATCCGGGCCGCCCGCGGCAAGTACGTCATCATGGGCGACGCCGACGACTCCTATGACTTCACCGCGTTGCTGCCGTTCGTGGAGCAGCTCCGCGACGGAGCCGACCTGGTGATGGGCAACCGGTTCAAGGGCGGCATCTCGCCCGGCGCCATGCCCCCGCTCCACCGCTACCTGGGCAACCCGGTGCTGTCGTTCGTCGGCCGGCTGTTCTTCCCCTCGGCCATCGGCGACTTCCACTGCGGCCTGCGCGGCTTCCGGCGCGACTCGATCCTGCGCCTGCAGCTGCAGACCGGCGGCATGGAGTTCGCCTCCGAGATGGTGGTCCGCTCCACGCTGTCCGGCCTGGACGTGCGCGAGGTGCCCACCACGCTGTCGCCCGACGGCCGCTCCCGCCCGCCGCACCTGCGCTCCTGGCGCGACGGCTGGCGTCACCTGCGGTTCCTGCTGCTCTACAGCCCCAAGTGGCTGTTCTTCTACCCCGGCCTCGTCATGATGGCGATCGGCCTGGTCGCCGGCACCGCGCTGACCTTCGGCCCGGTGGAGATCGGCGAGCTGGCCTTCGACATCGACACCCTGGTCGGCGCGTCGGCGGCGGTGGTGATCGGGTTCCAGGCGGTCCTGTTCGCCGTGTTCACCAAGGTCTACGCGGCCGAGGAGGGATTCCTGCCGGAGTCGCCCCGCATCCGCAAGCTCATCGACATCGTCAGCCTGGAGAAGGGCCTGGTCGTCGGCGGGGCGCTCGCCCTGGCCGGCCTCGTCGGCCTGGTGATGTCGCTGGTGCACTGGCAGGTCCGCAGCTTCGGCGAGCTCGACCCGCGCGAGTCGCTGCGCATCGTCGTGCCCTCGGCGACGGCGCTCATCATGAGCTTCCAGACCATCTTCGCCGCGCTGTTCGTCAGCATCCTCGGCATCCGCCGCACCCGCGAGACCCCCGTCGACGTGGCCGCCAAGGCCGCCGAGGAGGCCGCCGAGGCCGTGTCCCGCGAGCAGGCCGAGAAGGCCGGGAAGGCCGTGGAGAAGACCGTCGAGCAGGCCGCGGACAAGCCGGCCGAGGCGGCGCCGCGCGAGGACACCACCACCCGCTGACCCGAGGGGCGGGGAATCGGTTCGAGCCGCCCGCCCCCGACCCGTAGTCTTGGAACCATGTCCCAGCACATCTTGACCGCCGTCGCGTGGCCGTACGCTAACGGACCTCGCCACATCGGGCACGTCTCCGGATTCGGCGTGCCGTCCGACGTCTTCAGCCGCTACCAGCGGATGGCGGGCAACAAGGTGCTGATGGTCTCCGGCACCGACGAGCACGGCACGCCCATCCAGGTCCAGGCCGACAAGGAGGGCGTGAGCGCCAAGGAGCTCGCCGACCGCTACAACCGCGTCATCGCCGAGGACCTCACCGGGCTGGGCCTGTCCTACGACCTGTTCACGCGCACCTCCACCCGCAACCACTACGCGATCGCGCAGGAGATCTTCAAGGGCCTGTACGACAACGGCTACATCTTCCCCAAGACCACGATGGGGGCGATCTCGCCGACCACCGGGCGCACCCTGCCCGACCGCTACATCGAGGGCACCTGCCCCATCTGCGGCTACGACGGCGCGCGCGGCGACCAGTGCGACAACTGCGGCAACCAGCTCGACCCGATCCAGCTCATCAACCCCAAGAGCCGCATCAACGGCGAGACCCCGGTCTTCACCGAGACCGAGCACTTCATGCTCGACCTGCCCGCCTTCGCCGAGGTGCTCGGCTCCTACCTGCAGGCCAAGCAGGGCGAGTGGCGGCCCAACGTGCTGAAGTTCGCCCTCAACCTGCTCGGCGACCTCCAGCCGCGGGCGATCAGCCGCGACCTCGACTGGGGCGTGCCCATCCCGCTCGACGGCTGGCGCGACCAGCCCAACAAGCGGCTGTACGTGTGGTTCGACGCGGTCGTCGGCTACCTGTCCGCCTCGATCGAGTGGGCCAGGCGCTCCGGCGACCCCGAGGCGTGGCGCCAGTGGTGGCAGAACCCCGACGCCCGCGGCTACTACTTCATGGGCAAGGACAACATCGTCTTCCACGCCGAGATCTGGCCGGCGATGCTGTTCGGCTACAACGGCCAGGGCGCCCGCGACGGCAAGCCCGGGTCGCTGGGCACGCTCGACGTGCCGTCCGAAGTGGTGTCCAGCGAGTTCCTGACCATGGAGGGGCGCAAGTTCTCCTCCTCGCGCCAGGTCGTCATCTACGTGCGCGACTTCCTGGAGCGCTACGACGCCGACGCCCTGCGCTACTACATCGCCGTGGCGGGCCCGGAGAGCCAGGACACCGACTTCACCTGGCAGGAGTTCGTCAACCGCAACAACGGCGAGCTGGTCGCCGCCTGGGGCAACCTCGTCAACCGGTCGATCTCGATGGCCGCCAAGAACTTCGGCCAGGTGCCCGAGGCCGGCGACCTCACCGACGCCGACCGGCGGCTGCTGCAGCGCTCGCGCGAGGCGTTCGGACCCGTGGGCGCCGAGCTCAACCGCTCCCGGTTCAAGAACGCCATCACCGAGGCCCTCGACGTGGTCCGCGACGCCAACCGCTACCTCGCCGAGCAGGAGCCGTGGAAGCTCAAGGACGACCCGGACCGGCAGAAGTCGATCCTGCACGTCGCCCTCCAGGTCGTCGACGACGCCAAGACCATGCTGACGCCGTTCCTGCCCGGCTCGTCCAACAAGGTCCACGCCATGCTCGGCGGCGAGGGCGTGTGGTCCGGCATGCCGGAGATCCGTGAGGTCGACGAGGACGGCGGCGCCCCGTACCCGGTGATCACCGGCGACTACGACGGCGCGGCCCGCTGGGAGCACCAGCCGATCAAGCCGGGCGTCCCGCTGGCGCCGCCGGTGCCGCTGTTCAAGAAGCTCGACCCGAAGGTGGTCGACGAGGAGCTGGCCCGGCTGGGCCAGTGACGGTGAGCACGCCGCCCGCCGCACCGGAGCCGCTGCCCGCTCCGGTGTTCGACAGTCACTGTCACCTCGACATCATGGTGGGCGACCGGCAGGCGTCCTCGGGCGACCCGGTCGCCCAGGCGGCGCAGGCCGCGTCGGCCACCGTGAGCGGCATCCTCGACGACGCCCGCGCCGTCGGGGTGACGCGGCTCGTCACGATCGGCTACGACCTGCCGTCCTCCCGGTGGAACGCCGAGGTGGCGGCCGCCCACGCCGACGTCCACGCCGGGGTGGCGATCCACCCCAACGAGGCGCACGCCGCCACCCCCGAGGCGCTGGCCGAGATCGAGGCGCTGGCCGGGCGGCCGGAGGTGCGCGCGGTCGGCGAGACCGGGCTCGACTACTTCCGTGACTGGGCGAGCCGCGACGACCAGCACGCCTCCTTCCGGGCGCACATCGAGATCGCCAAGCGCACCGGCAAGGCGCTGGTCATCCATGACCGCGAGGCGCACGGCGACGTGCTGAAGGTGCTGGCGGAGGAGGGGGCGCCGCCGGTCGTGGTGTTCCACAGCTTCTCGGGCGACGCCGGGATGGCCGCGGAGTGCGCGGCGGCGGGCTACCACATGTCGTTCTCCGGGCCCGTCACGTACAAGAACGCCGGCTACCTGCGCGAGGCGGCCCGGGTGGCGCCGGTCGAGCTGATGCTCGTCGAGACCGACGCCCCCTACCTGCCGCCGGTGCCGCACCGCGGCAAGCCCAACGCGCCCTACCTGATCCCGCTGACGCTGCGCTGCCTGGCGGAGGTCAGGGGCGTCGACCCGGGCTCGCTGTGCGAGGCCATCAGCGCCAACGGCGTCGCCGTCTTCGGCGCATGGTGACCTGGCTCGAATCTGCTCGGGCCTGGCTCCGGCCTAGCTCCCGAGCGACATCCCGAAGTCGGCCCCCTTGAGGGGCCGCACCTCCTGCGGGTCCTCGGCGTTGCGGCCGGTCACCGCGACCTTCCCGTACGGCGCGGCGTCCGGGCGGCCCACGAACAGCTTGTTGCCGGCGAAGGCCACGGCGTACCCCGTCAGATCGTCGCCCGTGCCGGGCAGCATGCGATCTTCTCCCGGGTTCCTGAACGGCATCACGCGGACGCCGCCGCCGTACGGGGCGCCGATGGCCAGCCGGCCGTCGGCGGAGGCGGCCAGGGCGAAGCCGAACGCCTGCTTGCCGTCCTGCCGTACGGTCCTGAAGGGGGTGAGCTCGGGGTTGAGGAGCTGCACGTAGCCGGCTCCGGGCGCGCCCACCGCGAGGCCCACGCCCTCGGCGTACGCCACCGCGTAGCCGTACCTGTCGCCGTCGGCGTCGGAGGGCGAGTCGATCTTCGCGCCCGACAGGTCGGGCGCGAGCGGGTCGGCGATGGCCACGACCGAGCCCGAGTCGATCTTGCCTGAGCCGACCTGCCGGCCCGCGCCGTCGTCGTTCTCGTACGGCACGCCGACGATCAGCTGGTCGCCCGCCCCGAAGGCCAGCGACCAGCCGAACTGGTCGCCCACCTCGCCGTTGCCCGGGACCTCCGGCGACTCCTGGCTGATCCGGCGCGGCCGGCCTTCGCCCTTGGTCACGTAGACGGCGCCCGTGTCGGTCACCCGCGCCTCGTCCTCGTACGGGGCGCCGATCGCCACCAGGTCACCCCTGCCGGCCACGGACCAGCCGAAGTGGGCGTCACGCTGCGGCTCGGACGCGGTGAGCTGCCTGGGCGGCGCCGCGCCACCGCCGTACACGACGTAGGCGGCGCCGGCGTCCTCGCTGCCGCGCACGTCCGTGAACGGCGCGCCGACGACCAGGTCCGCGCACGAGTCGGCGTTGACCTTGGCCAGCCGCACCGACCAGCCGAACCCGTCACCACGCGCCAGGCCGGGCACCGGGACGGGCACGACCTTCTGCCCGGAGACGACCTGAACGGCACCCTTGTCGTCATCGGCGAACGGGTCACCCACGGCCACGTCGTCCACGCCGTCACCGTCGAAGTCACTCGGACTCGTACAGGCCACTGCCCGTGTCCGGGTGGACAGCGTGGTCGTGTGAGGGGCCGTCGCGGACAGCGCCACCGCCAGGGCGACCGTCGCCCGCAGGATCATCACAGCCTGACCTCCACCTGGCGGCCGCCCTTGAGCAGGGTCGCCGTGAGCCGGACGGGCGTGCGGTAGAGCGGCAGGTCGAAGACGTAGGCCCGGTCCAGCCGGCCACCCGGCGCGATCACGTCAGGAAGCCGGACCGGCACCGGGTCGTGCCGGCCGCCCTTGTCGTCCAGGATCGACACGGCGGGGCTGCCGATCTCCCGCGGCGCACCCCCCGGGTTGATCATCGACCAGCGCACCACGCAGAGCTGCCCCTGGGTCTGCCGCGTGCCCTCGTACTCCTTCAGCCCGCACGTCGGCGCCGTGGCGACCACCAGCACCGGATCGTCGAACGCCGTGCCCAGCGCGAACCTGCGGCCCAGGTCGCCCGGCTCCCATTGCGCCGTGGGGGAGGCGGTGCGCGTCCGGGTGGGGGAGGCGACGTTGCGGCTGGAGGTGACGATGAGGACGGCGGCGGTGACGGCGATGGCCAGGACGGCGGCGGCCGCGGCGATGAGCCACCGGGTGCCACGCGGACGCCGCCCGTGCTGATCCTGCGGCGGGGTCGTGTCGGACGCCTCCACGGGCCGGGCGGCCCGCCCTGGCACCACCCCAGCCCCGATCCCGGCCTGGGCCTGTCGGACCTCCTGGCCCTTCCCCCTGTCCTCGGCCGGGGCCTTCCCGGCCGAGGCCTTCGCCCTGGCCTGGGCCTCGGCCTCCGCGTGGGCCCGCGCCTGGCTTTCGACCTGAGCCTGCGCCTCGGCCTCCCAGCGGGCCAGCTCCTCCCTGGCGGCCAGCTCCTCGCGCCGCGCCAGCTCCTCCTCCGACAGCCCGCCCATCCCCTCCTTGCCCGACCTCTCGGCGTGCGCCGTCGAGGGCGAGGGCGAGGGCGGCACGGTGGGGGCTTCCACCGCCGTTCGGCTCGTCAGGGTGTCGGCGGGCGGGGGAGTGGCGAACGTCGCGGTGACGTCGGGCTCGTCCACCACGTTCTGCGGCGCCTGCCACTCGCTCATCAGCTCGGTCGCCACGAGCGTCGGCGGGTCCACCGCCGGGGCGGCCTTGGCGGTCGCACCGGGAGCGGGCAGCGCGCCGCCGACCAGGGCGATCACCAGATCCTGCGCCGAGGGCCGCTGGGCGGGGTCCATCGAGGTCGCCTGCCGTACGAGATCGTTGAGCGGTGCGGGCAGCGTGCCGAGCTCAGGCGTCGTGTGCAGCACCCGGGAGGCCAGCGTGATGACGTCACCGCGTCCGAACGGGTGACGGCCGTTGCCCGCGTAGGCGACCAGACAGCCCCAGGCGAAGATGTCCACGGCCGGGGTGATCGCCTCACCGCGTACCTGCTCGGGAGCCCACCAGCCCGGGCTGCCGATCAGCTCGCCGGAGAGGGTGAACCCGGTCTCGCGGTCCAGCGCCCGCGCGATGCCGAAGTCGATCACGCGCGGGCCGGACAGCGACAGGATGACGTTCGCCGGCTTGAGGTCGCGGTGGACCAGCCCCGCCACGTGGATGGCGGCCAGCGCCGCCGCGACGCCGAGCGCGACGCCGTGCAGCGGACCGGGGTCGAGCGCGCCGTACTGGGAGATCTGCGCCGACAGGGGGGTGCCCGCGATGTACTCCGTCACCATGTACGGGCGGCCGTCGCCGGTGTTGCCGTTGTCGAGGACCTGGGCGGTGCAGAACGACGCCACCTTGCGCGCGTTCTCCACCTCGGCGTGGAAGCGGACCGCGAACCCCTCCTGGTTGGCGAACTCCACCTTCACCACCTTGACCGCCACGAACCGCCCCGTAGGAGCGCGGGCCAGGAACACCGTGCCCATGCCGCCCTCCCCGAGGCGGCCGAGTAACCGGTATGGACCGATTTCCCGCAGATCCGTCGGGCGGAGCGGCGCGGCGCCCGTTGGCTCCATGAGGGATGTCCCTTCCTGTTCCACGCCATCCTCCCCTGTGGTCCCCCCGTACGCCATCGCACGTTCTTCGATGCGGGAGACTGGTTGGATGATGAGGCTGTTGGGCCCAACAGAGATACGTATTTTGGCGGATAAGCTCGATCTTCGTCCTACGAAAAGGCTAGGACAGAACTTCGTCATCGACGGGGGGACCGTCCGGCGCATCGTACGGGCAGCGGACCTGTCGCCGGAAGACGTGGTGATCGAAGTGGGACCGGGCCTCGGGTCGCTCACGCTGGCGCTGCTGCCCTCGGCCCGGCATGTCGTGGCCGTCGAGATCGACCCCGTGCTGGCCGCCCAGCTCCCCGTCACCGTGGGGGAGCGCGGCCTCGGCGACAAGCTGACCGTGATCCCGGCCGACGCCATGCGCGTCGCCCCCGCCGACCTCGGCGGTCACACTCCTACGGCGCTGGTGGCCAACCTGCCGTACAACGTGGCGGTGCCGGTGGTGCTGCACCTGCTGGAGGCGCTGCCGTCACTGGCCAAGGGCCTGGTCATGGTCCAGTCGGAGGTGGCCGACCGGCTCGCGGCGGGGCCGGGTTCCAAGGTGTACGGGGTGCCGTCGGTGAAGGCCGCCTGGTACGCCGACGTCCGGAGGGCCGGGCCGGTGGGCCGCACGGTCTTCTGGCCGGTACCGAACGTGGACTCGGGCCTCGTCTCGCTGGTCCGGCGTGACCCACCGCCCACCAGCGCGACGCGGCGGGAGGTCTTCGCGGTGATCGACGCCGCGTTCGCCCAGCGCCGCAAGACCCTGCGGGCGGCTCTGTCGTCATGGGCGGGCAGCTCGGCGGCGTCGGAGACGGCACTCAGGGAGGCCGGCGTCGACCCGTCGGCGCGCGGCGAACAACTGGACATCCACGCCTTCGCCCGCATAGCCGAACACAAGCCCCAGCCGTAAGGCGCACCGCAGCCACTTCCGCGGCCACTTTTCCACAGCCACGCCCCCCGGCCGGTCGCTCTTCCACAGAACCCCGCTCGGCTCCCCGCCCCCACGGCCGCCCGGACGATCCTGGGGCCTCCATCCCGCAACGGCACTGGAGGCCTCATGCACCCCCACCCCGTGTCCCTGCTCTGCCGCGCCTCGCTCACGATCGGCGGCGGCCTGTTCGCCGGCCTCACGGTCCTGCCCGGCCCGGCATCCGCCACGGCCCCTGGCCCCTGCTTCGGCACCGTCACCCTCTCCAAGACGTACGCGCGGCTCCTGAACGACGGCCACCTCGCCCACCTCACCGGCGGCCTGGCGCGGAGACCCGGTCGCCCCGGGGGCACCGATCAGCCGATCCTCTTCGCCGCCCGTCCCGGCAGCCCCGCAAGGGCCCAGGTACGCGTCATCGTCGCCCTGCCTCCCCAGGCATGCGCGCGGCGCGCGCCCCTGACGGACGCACTCGCCCACGCGGGCATCACCCTCACGCATCCCCTGTCCACACTCGTCAGGCCCACCTGGTGGCCTCTGTGGCCCTACACCACCCCGTTCGCAAGCCACCCCTCACCCGCCTCGGCCGCCGCCCTCACCACACCGTGGAAGCCCTACGGACAGAGGGGGCAGGAGCCCTTCCCGAGGTCGTCAGCACCCACAGACCCCCTCGGCAGGCCCCACTGGAGCCCCCTCCGGAACCCACGAACCGCCACCCCACCACCCACGCGGCCCAAGACCCATCCCCCCACGCCTCCCATCCCCCCGAACCCCGCCGCAACCGACCCCACCCTGACCCTGCCTCCAGACCCGCCCGCCACCTCCCTGACCCTCCCGCCCCCTCTCGATGAGCCGATCACCACGCCGATCCCTCAACCCCGTACTTCCACAGCCCCGGATCACCGGGGAGACGACAGGAGGGACGGCGCCACCCCCGCGAGCAAGCGGGACGGCGCCTCGCCCACCGACAGCAAGGAGGCCCGAGGGGATCTCGCCGTGGCGGCCGCCCTCGACCAGCTCGGCACCCCGTTCTCCTGGGGCGGAGGCTCCTCCTCAGGCCCGACCAGAGGTGTCGGGAGAGGCGCGGGAACCACGGGCTTCGACTGCAGCGGCCTGACCCTCTACGCCTGGTCCAAGGCGGGGGTGAAGCTGGGTCACTACACCGGCTCCCAGTTCCGCCAGGGCCGCCGCGTCTCCCTCGCCGACCTGCGCAGGGGCGATCTGGTCTTCTTCGGCGGCGGCGCCGGCGACCCCACCCACGTGGGCCTCTACCTGGGCGAGGGCATCATGATCCACGCCCCCAGGACGGGAGACGTGGTACGCAGGACCAGCTTCCTCCAGTCCAGCCACTACCGCCCCCTCTACCGAGGCGCCGTCCGCCCCGGCTGACCACCCCAATGCCGCAAACGTGAGATCGGGTGTCTCCATTCTTGGAGTCTCCTGGCCGGGTTCATGCCAGGGATCCGGAGCGGCCTTCGGTTCCCGGGCTCCGTCGGCCGGTCGATGCGCGCGATCGCCGTTCCCGCGATAATCGGCGGGTGCCCTTGCTCGTCGAACCTTCGTTGCCCCCGGGCAGGATGGCGACGCTCTCGCAGCCCATGCTCGACGCCGACGGCATCCTGCTGCGGCCGTGGCAGCGGTCGGACCGGCCCGCCGTTCTCGCCGGTTACGCCGATCCGGCCATCCAGCGCTGGCACTGCCGGTCCATGACCGCCGACGAGGCCGACGACTGGATCGGTTCCTGGGCCGGGCGGTGGCGTCAGGAGACCGGTGCGGGATGGGCCGTGGTGGACGCGTCGGAGGTGGTCGGCCAGGTCAGCCTGCGCCGGCTGGACTTCCGGGATGGTTGGGCGGAGGTGTCGTACTGGGTGCTGCCCGCCGCGCGGGGTCGTCGCATCGCCACGCGGGCCCTGTCGGCCGTGACAGCGTGGTCGTTCGTCGCGATCGGACTCCACCGTGTGGAGCTGAACCACTCGACGGCCAACATGGCGTCGTGCCGGGTGGCGCAAGCCGCCGGTTTCGCCATGGAGGGAACGAAACGCCGCGAGGCGCTCCACGCCGACGGCTGGCATGACATGCACCTGCACGCCCGCCTCGACACCGACGACTGACCTCGGGTGGCGCGTCCGGAGCCGCACGCGGCGCGGCGCCGCTCTGTGCGGAGGTTGTCCGGCCACGGGAGACGACAAAGGCAAGGAGTTTCCGCACTCCTTGCCACTCTCAATCTATAGCGCCCCCAGGGGCTTGCGGCAAGACCCGGGTCGTGCTGCAGAATCTCCCACCGAAGCCGGCACCTGCGAAATTAAGGGATGTACGACGTAGGCGGGCGTGGTTCTTGTCGACGGCCGCGGCTCGCTGAACGTCGAACCGATGGTGGGACTCGCGATGCGGTTCCGGACATGCAGCCCGAAGGCACGGAGGCGCGCGTCGCCTGGGCGCGCGAGGGCACGGAGGCGCGCGTCGCCGGGCTGCGCGAAGGCACGGAGCGCACGTCGCGGGCTGCGCGGAGGTGCGGAGGTCCGCGCAGTCGGACTGCGCGGAGTGGGTGGCCGAAAATGCGACTTTGTTCAATGGGGGGTTCATGTTCGACGTGATCATTGTCGGCGGCGGACCGACCGGCGTGATGCTGGCCGGCGAGTTGCGGTTGCATGGCGTGCACGCGCTCGTGCTGGAGAAGGAGGCGGAGCCGACCAAGGTCGTCCGCGCGCTCGGCCTGCACGCCCGCAGCATCGAGGTGATGGACCAGCGCGGCCTGCTGGAGCGGTTCCTCGCGCTCGGCAAGCAGTACCCGGTCAGTGGTTTCTTTGCCGGCATCAGCAAGCCGCGGCCGGACCGGCTCGACACCGCGCACCCGTACGTTCTCGGCATCCCGCAGCCCATCACCGAGCGCCTGCTGACCGAGCATGCCACCGGGCTCGGCGCCGAGATCCGGCGCGGCTGCGAAGTGGTCCGGCTGAGCCAGGACGAGGACGGGGTGACCGTCGAGCTGGCCGACGGCACGGAGCTGCGCTCGCGTTACCTCGTCGGCTGCGACGGCGGCCGCAGCACGGTGCGCAAGCTGCTCGGCGTCGGCTTCCCCGGTGAGCCCGCCCGGGTCGAGTGGGTGCTGGGCGAGGTGGAGGTGACGATGCCGCCGGAGGAGTTGGCGGCCCTGGTGGCCGAACTCGGCAAGACCCACAAGGGGTTCGGCGCCGTACCCCTCGGGGACGGGGTGTATCGCGTCCTCGCGCGCGCCCAAGGGGTGGCCGAGGACCGTGCGGTCCCGCCGACCCTGGATGAGCTGAAGCAGGGGGTACGGGCGATCGCCGGCACCGACTTCGGCGTGCACTCACCGCGCTGGCTCTCCCGCTTCGGCGACGCCACCCGGCAGGCCGAGCGCTACCGGGTCGGGCGGGTGCTGCTGGCCGGCGACGCGGCGCACGTCCATCCGCCGACCGGCGGGCAGGGGCTGAACCTCGGCGTCCAGGACGCGTTCAACCTGGGCTGGAAGCTGGCCGCCGAGGTCGGCGGCTGGGCACCGGAGGGGCTGCTGGGCAGCTACCACACCGAACGGCATCCGGTGGCCGCCGACGTGCTGAACACCACCCGCGCGATGGTCGAGTTGACGTCCGTCGAGCCCGGTCCCCAGGCAGTGCGCCGGCTGGTGTCGGAACTGATGGACTTCGAGGACGTGAACCGGCATCTGATCGAGAAGATCACCGCGATCGGCGTCCGCTACGACTTCGGCGAGGGGCACGAACTGCTCGGCCGGCGGCTGCGGGACGTGGGGCTGAAGCGGGGCCGCCTCTACGAGCTGATGCACGGTGGCCGCGGGCTGCTGCTCGACCAGACCGGCCGGCTTTCGGTGGCGGGGTGGGCGGATCGGATCGACCACGTCGTCGACGTCAGCGAGGAGCTGGACGTGCCTGCCGTGCTGCTGCGGCCGGACGGCCACGTGGCGTGGGTCGGCGAAGATCGGACGGATCTGCTCAGCCACCTGCCCAAGTGGTTCGGCGCGCCCGTCAACTGAAGGGCGGTCTGGCCCGAGAGGGCGGGCCGTTGTGACGGGATACGCGACCCGTTGTGACGGGATACGCGACGTCGCGGCGACGATCCGGGCAGAGCAGGGCGAGATCATCCTTCTTCGATCACCTCGGGGTGCTGGTGACCGAGGACGGCCCAGGCGCAGGGAGCAGAGCGAAAGAGGGTTGCACGGGTAGCCCAGGATGAGCCGGCTCCCCGTCCGTGGCCTGGAGTTCGGTGATGGTTTCTTGCCTCAGGGGCGTGCGCACGCCTCCACCAGCGCCTTGACCAGAGGCGCGAGGAGCGCCTGGTCCTCTGGACGGGAGGGTTCGTACTCCGTGATGCCGAGCCCCGCCGTCTCGAAACGATCCGCTGTCGCCCTGACCATGGCGAGAAGCTGGTCCGGCTGAAGTCCGCCGGGGGCAGGCGAGCCGACGCTGGCGAAGGTCTCGGGGTCGAGCACGTCCAGGTCGATGTGGATGTACACGGCCGCGCGCTCACCCGGATCGCCCTCGTCGCGGACGGCTGACGCGATCGCCGCCGTCAGCGCCTCCGGGGCTGCCAGCGAAGCCGGGACCGCCGCCGAGGCTGCGGCCGTCAGGTCGGCCGGGACTGCGGGGGAGATTGCGGTGGTCAGGGGAGCTGGGACGGTGGGAGAGGTTGCGGTGCTCGGGGGAGCTGGGACGGTGGGAGAGGTTGCGGTGCTCGGGGGAGCTGGGACGGTCGGCGAGGTTGCGGTGGTCGGGGGAACCGGGATCGTCGGCGAGGTTGCGGTCGTTGGCGGCGCTGAGGACGTCGGTCCTGCCGGGGTAGGGGGCGGTGCGCCGACGTGCTGGATGCCGCTGCTCCGGATGAAGACCGTCTCGCCCGGGTCGAGATCCCGGGCTCCGGCGAGGACGATGCGGCGTGGGTCCAGCGGGCGGTCCGGTACCAGGCCCGTGGGGCCCTCGCCGGTCAGGGCGCGGAGGACCATGCCGTGGAAGGCGCCTGAGGGTGACGTGGCCGGGGTGTTGAGGTCTCCGTGCGCGTCGAACCAGACGACCACCAACCGGTCCCCGTACCGGCGCAGCGCCTCTGCCACGGGTTCCAGCTCGACCCCGCAGTCGCCTCCGGCCGTGACCACGAACCCACTGGCCTCCGACACCGCCGACCGCACCCGCGCCGCCGTCGCCGGCAGGTCGTCGTCATCGACGTCGACGCGTACGCGGTGGGTCGCGGGCACCATGCCGGCCAGCAGCCGCGCCCCTTCGCGCAGCCGCTCGGCCGTGGGCGCCCCGGAGCCACGCCACTGCGGCACTTCCACCACCGTGACCTCGGTGCTCGCCGCGATGGTCGCACCGGCCTTTGCGACGGCCCTCGCGTCGAGGGTCGCCCTGGCCGGAGCTGCGGATTCATCGGCGGTGTTCGTCGTCGCCCTGGCCGTCTCGTCCACTCTGCCCCCTCGCCGATCCGAGCGACATGATTGCACGGTCACAGGCATTGCCGGCGTGCCGGGTCACCACTCCCATGGGCGTCCGCCCCGTCAGCCCGACCGGTGTCCACGCCGTACGACCGGCAGGCGTCCGCCCCGTCAGGTGGACCGGTGTCCACGCGTACGACCGGCAGGCGTCCGCCCCGTCAGCCCGACCGGTGTCCACGCCGTACGACCGGCAGGCGTTCACGTGGTCAGCCGGACAGATCGGCCGCGCGTACGGTCAGTAGGCGTCCAAGCCGTACGACCGGTGGGCGTCTACCCCGTAACCGGGTCAGGCGGGGCGGGGCATCGCTGCCGTTCGGGTGACAAAAGGCCAGGCCAGTCCAGAACCGTGCATTGCCGCACCCTCATAAGGGATGACCCCGGCCACTTCCCGGAGAACCGCGTGACAGGGCTACGGGCCGTATACCATCGGGTGTCCTTCCCGGCAGGCGATGAGAGTGGCAGAAGATTCATGAGTTCGGTGACCGTACGGGTGCCCGCGAAGGTCAACGTCCAGTTGTCCGTGGGGCCGCTGCGTGAGGACGGCTACCACGACCTGGTCAACGTCTTCCATGCCGTGTCCGTCTTCGACGAGGTCGTCGCCAAGGAGTCCGACTCCATCACCGTGTCGGTGGCGGGCGAGTGGGCCGACCAGGTGCCGGTCGACGACGGCAACCTCGCCATCCAGGCCGCCCGCGCCCTGGCCAAGCACGCCGGGCGTACGTACGGGGCCGAGCTGATCATCCACAAGTCCATTCCGGTGGCGGGTGGCATGGCCGGAGGCAGTGCCGACGCGGCGGGCGCGCTGGTGGCGTGCAACGAGCTGTGGGGCTTGGGCCTGCCGGTCGAGGATCTCATGGAGATCGCCGCCGACCTGGGCAGTGACGTGCCGTTCTCGCTGCTGGGGGGAACGGCGGTCGGCACCGGGCGGGGCGAGCGGCTGAGCGACGCGCCGACGGGCGGTGAGTTCCACTGGGCGTTCGCCGTGGCGCACGGAGGGCTGTCCACGGCCAAGGTGTACGCGGAGTGCGACCGGCTGCGCGAGTCGTCCGGCGCGGAGGTGCCGTGGCCGCAGCTCAGCGAGCCGCTGCTGGCGGCGCTGCGCACCGGTGACGCCGAGGCGCTGGGGGCCCGGCTCGGCAACGACCTCCAGGCCGCCGCGCTGTCCCTGCGCCCCGATCTGAGCCAGACCCTGGACGCCGGTCGCGAGGCCGGAGCCCTGGGCGCCCTGGTCTCCGGCTCGGGTCCCACCTGCGCCTTCCTCGCCACGGATGCCGACCACGCCCAGCGCCTGGCCGACACGCTGACCGCCCTCCCGACCTGCCGCACCGCCCTCGCCGCCCACGGCCCGGTCCCGGGCCCCCGCCCGGTCTGAGGGCAGACGGCCGGGTCGTCGGCCCCGCGCCCGGTCTGAGGCGAGACGGTCGGGTCACCGGCTCGCGCCCACGTCTGAGGACAGCCGGTCAGGTCGCCGGCCCGCGCCCGGTCTGAGGGCAGACGGTCGGGTCCCGCGCCCGCGCCCGCTCCGAGGCGCGACGGTCGGGTCCCGCCCGCGGTTAGCCTGGCGCGTGGGAGTTGCGTGAGGATCGGAACGCCGGGGCCGCAGGCAGGGCCGGGCGTGGGCGAGGTGACAAGCCCGCCGATCTCCTTGAGATCACGTCGGCTGACGTTATGATGAGCCCATGCATCTTTCGTCATGTCTGAGCTGGTGGCGCTCCTCTTAGGAGCGGCCGCCTCTCACGCATGACAAGGGCCGTTCGGACGGACGGCCCTTCTGTGTTCCCTGGATCAGGGGTCGCGTCGTCCTGGCGGCGATACCGACCCACTCACCAGGAGACGCTCATGAACACCACCGCAGAGCCCGAGACCCTCCCCTCCGACTCCCTCGGGGTGTCCGCCGCGCAGGCTCGCAGCACGGAGCTGGAAGAGCTCATCCGCAAGGACCCGGGGCAGTTCCGGGTGCTGACCGGCGACCGCCCCACCGGACAGCTGCATCTGGGCCACTACTTCGGCACCCTCCACAACCGGGTACGTCTGCAGAACCTCGGCGTGGAGATGTTCGTGGTCATCGCGGACTATCAGGTCCTGACCGACCGCGACGTGGCGAGCAACCTGACCGGGTACGTCGAGGAGCTCGTACTGGACTACCTCGCCATCGGCGTGGACCCGGCACGCAGCACGATCTTCACGCACAGCGCCGTCCCCGCCCTCAACCAGTTGCTGCTGCCCTTCCTCAGCCTTGTCTCCACCGCCGAGCTCAGCCGCAATCCCACGGTCAAGGACGAGATCGCCCACTCGCGGCAGTCCTCCGTCAGCGGGCTGATGTTCACCTACCCCGCCCACCAGGCCGCCGACATCCTCTTCTGCAAGGCGAACCTGGTCCCGGTCGGACGGGACCAGCTTCCCCACCTGGAGCTGACCCGGACCATCGCCCGCCGCTTCAACGACCGCTACGGCGCCGGCACCGCCGTGTTCCCCCAGCCTGACGCACTGCTGTCGAACGCGCCGCTCCTGCTCGGCACGGACGGCACCAAGATGAGCAAGAGCCGGGGCAACGCCATCACCCTGGCCGCCGACGCCGACGAGACCGCCCGCCTGCTCAAGGGGGCCAAGAC
The DNA here is from genome assembly GCF_040605905.1 of Nonomuraea sp. NPDC005501. NCBI lineage: Bacteria > Bacillati > Actinomycetota > Actinomycetes > Streptosporangiales > Streptosporangiaceae > Nonomuraea > Nonomuraea sp. NPDC005501. The sequence goes on from NZ_JBEXDT010000072.1 coordinate 26,060, forward strand.
GGACTCCGAGCGCCACATCACCTACGACCCGGCCGCTCGCCCGGAGGTGGCCTCCCTCCTGCTGCTGGCAGCCCTCTGCCAGGGCCGGACCCCCGAGCAGGTCGCCGCCGAGATCGGCGCCGCGGGAGCGGCAGCGCTGAAGAGGACCGTGACCGAGGCGGTCAACGAGTACCTGGCTCCGATCCGGGCCCGCCGGGCCGAGTACGCGCGGGACCGTGCCCACCTCCGCCAGGTGCTGCGTGAAGGCAACGAGCGGGCCGTGGCCGTGGCCGATGTCACCCTCGCCGAGGTGCGTACCGCCATGAACAGCCACTACTGACGCCCTCGCCGGGCAGCGCGGGGGCTCGGCCGGGCGGTTGGGGCCGATACGCTGGTGTAGCCATGAATCTGGTCAATCTTGAGTCTGTCTCCCATGCCTACGGGCCCAAGCCGCTGCTCGCCGACGTCTCCCTCGGGGTCGAGGCCGGTGAGCGCATCGGTGTCGTCGGCCGCAACGGCGGTGGCAAGACCACGCTGCTGTCGGTCATCGCCGGTGACGTGCAGCCCGACACCGGCCGTGTCACGCACACGCGCGGCCTGCGCGTCGGGTTCCTGTCCCAGCGCGACGACCTCGACCCGAGCCTGCCCGTGCGCGAGCTCGTGCTCGGCGGGCGCGCGGAGCACGAATGGGCCGGTGACCAGTCCGTACGCGAGATCCTGACCAACCTCATCGGCGACCTCGACCTCGACGCCAAGGCGGGCGAGCTGTCCGGCGGCGAGCGGCGGCGTACGGCGCTGGCCCGGCTGCTCATCGACGAGCATGACCTGATCATGCTCGACGAGCCCACCAACCACCTCGACATCGAGGCGATCGCTTGGCTGGCGGCGCACCTGTCCGGCCGCAGGAGCGCGCTCGTGGTCGTGACGCACGACCGGTGGTTCCTCGACGCCGTGTCCACCCGTACGTGGGAGGTCGTGGACGGCCGGGTCGAGCGCTACGAGGGCGGATACGCCGCGTACGTGCTGGCCAAGGCCGAGCGGGCGCGCATCGCGCAGGCCGCCGAGGAGCGCCGCCAGAATCTCATGCGCAAGGAGATCGCCTGGCTGCGGCGCGGCCCGCCCGCCCGTACGTCGAAGCCGAAGTTCCGCATCGACGCCGCCCAGGCGCTGATCGCGAACGAGCCGCCGCCGCGGGAGAGCGTCGAGCTGGTGAAGTTCGCCACGGCGCGGCTCGGCAAGACCGTGTACGACCTGGAGGACGTGACGCTCCATGCCGGCGGCCCCGGCGACGGTCCGCTGGTGCTCGACCGCACCACGTGGCAGTTCGGGCCGGGTGACCGCATCGGTCTGATCGGCGTGAACGGCTCGGGCAAGTCCTCGGTGCTGCGCCTGCTGGCCGGCACGGTCGAGCCCGACTCGGGCCGGCTCGTGCGGGGCAAGACGGTGCGGCTGGCGCACCTGTCCCAGGAGCTGGCCGAGCTGGACCCGGGGCGGCGCGTGCTGGAGACGGTCGAGGAGATCCGCAAGTACGTGCAGGTCGGCAAGAAGGAGTGGACGGCCTCGCAGCTCCTCGAACGCCTCGGGTTCAAGGGCGACGCCCAGTGGAAGGTCGTCGGCGACCTGTCGGGCGGCGAGCGGCGGCGCCTGCAGCTGCTGCGGCTGCTCATGGACGACCCGAACGTGCTGCTGCTCGACGAGCCGACCAACGACCTCGACATCGAGACGCTGAACGAGCTGGAGGACCTGCTCGACGGCTGGCCGGGCACGCTGATCCTGGTCAGCCACGACCGCTACTTCCTGGAGCGCGTCACCGACCGCTCGGTGGCCCTGCTGGGCGACGGCCGGCTGTCTCTGCTGCCGGGCGGCGTGGACGAGTACCTGGAGCGGCGGGCGTCGGGCGTGGCCCTCACGGCCCGGACCGGCGCGGGCACCTCCGGCGGCCCCGCGAAGAACACGCTGAACGGTCCCGCCAAAGAGGCGAGAGAGGCGGCGACGGCCGAGGGCGAGGCGGCGCCGGGCGGGCTGTCCGCCAAGGAGGAGCGGGAGCTGCGCAAGGAGCTCAACCGCCTCGAACGCCAGCTCGACAGGCTCGGCGAGCAGGAGGCCAAGCTGCACGCGGCGATGGCGGACGCGGCCAGCGACTACGCCCGGCTCGGCTCCCTCGACGCCGAGCTGCGCGACGTGCTGGCCCAGAAGGATACGGTCGAAGGCGCCTGGCTGGAGCTGGCCGACCGCCTCGGCGACTGACCCGTCCGAGCCGGGCGGTCAGGAGTCGAACGGCGTGAGGAGGGTGCGGAGGAGGGCGGCCAGGGCCCGCTGGTCCTCCGCGCTCAGCCCCGCCAGCAGCTCGTGCTCCCTGCGCAGCAGCCCCGCGAACGCCGCGTCCACCCGGTCGAGCCCGGCCGGGGTGAGCGACACGAGCACGCCCCGCCGGTCCTCCGGGTCGGGCCGCCGCACCACGAGCCCGGCCTGCGCCAGCCGGTCGATGCGGTTGGTCATCGTGCCGGAGGTGACCAGCGTGGCCCGCAGCAGCGCGCCGGGACTCAGCTCGTACGGCTTGCCGGCGCGTCGTAGCGCCGTCAGCACGTCGAACTCCCACGGTTCGAGGTGGTGCTCGTCGAAAGCGGCACGTCTTGCCCGGTCGAGGTGTTTGGCAAGCCTCGATACGCGGGAGAGCACCTGGAGGGGCTCGACGTCGAGGTCGGGCCGTTCGGCCCGCCAGGCCGCGACGAGCCGGTCCACCTCGTCCTGCGCATCCTGCGTCATGACATTCAGTCTACTATCTTGACATCGAGATATGTGTCTCGATATCAATTATCTTTATGTCGAGAGATATCTGGGACCCCGCGACCTACGCAAGGTTCGCCGACGAGCGGTCGCGCCCCTTCCACGAGTTGCTCGCCCGCGTCGGCGCCGACGAGCCGGACTACGTCGTGGACGCGGGATGTGGCACCGGAGAGCTCACGCTGGAGCTGGCCCGCCGCTGGCCCGGGGCGACCGTGGAGGGCTTCGACTCGTCCCCGGCGATGATCACCAAGGCGCGGGAGCTGAACGCGACGCCGAGGTTCGCGGTGGCCGACATGACCATGTGGCGGCCCGACCGCCCGGTGGACGTCATCGTCTCCAACGCCGCCCTCCAGTGGGTGCCCTCGCACCGCGACGTGCTCGAACACTGGGTGGAGGCGCTCGACGACGGCGGCTGGCTGGCCTTCCAGGTGCCGGGGAACTTCGACGCGCCCAGCCACGCGGCGATCCGCGAGGTGTGCGCCTCGCCCCGCTGGGCGGACCGGCTCGGCGACTTCGACCGCGGCAGCCCGGTGGGCGACCCGGTGGAGTATCTGGACCTGCTGGACTCCTGCGGCTGCCAGGTCGACGCCTGGGAGACCACGTACATCCACGTGCTCCAGGGCGAGAACGCCGTCCTCGACTGGATCTCCGGCACGGCCCTGCGGCCCATCCTCGACCGGCTGTACGTGGACGAGCACTTCTCCTTCAAGGAGGACCTCGCGGCCCGGCTCGACGAGGCCTATCCGGCCAGGGAGTACGGCACCCCGTTCCCGTTCCGCCGGATCTTCGTGGTCGCCCACAAGGGGGCACCCGTCGAGCAGGGCGGTGGCGACCGGTAATCGATTTGGGCTTATGTGATTGTTCGCCGCACAGTGGCATGATTGTCCATATATGGACCTTGTGAGGTGTGGTGGGCATCGAGATCGAGGACAAGTTCGACGTTCCCCCCGATTACGCGATTCCGGACCTGAGCCGGGTCGGACAGGTCGTGGGGCCCAAGAGCCACACGCTCGTGGCGATCTACTACGACACGCCTGACCTGCGGCTGGCCGCCCACGGCATCACGCTCAGGCGCCGCAGGGGCGGCGACGACGCCGGCTGGCACCTCAAGCTGCCCAGAGCCAAGGGCGCCCGCCAGGAGATCGGCCGGCCCCTGACCCGTAGCGTCAGGGTGGTGCCGGACGACCTGGCCGAGCTCGTCCGCGGCCACACGCGGGGCGCGCCGCTGCAGGCGGTGGCCGAGCTGGAGACCCGCAGGAGCGTCACGGTCGTCCGTGAGGGCGACAGGCGGCTCGTGGAGGTCGCCGACGACCGCGTCAAGGGGACGGTCTTCGGCGAGGAGCTGCGGATCGTGCGCTGGCGGGAGGTCGAGGCGGAGCTGCTCGACGGCGACGCCGCGGTGCTCGCCAAGGTCGGCAAACGGCTCAGGAAGGCGGGCGCGACCCCCTCCGGCGCGGCCAGCAAGCTCGCCCGGCTCCTCGACGTGCCCGCCCCGCCCGCGCCGCCGACCGAGCCGGGCAGCGCCGGCGAGGTGGTGACCGGATACCTCTCCGGCCAGGTCCGTGCCCTGCTCGCCCAGGACCCCCAGGTACGGCTGGCGGAGAAGGACGCCGTTCACCAGATGCGGGTCGCCTCCCGGCGGCTGCGCAGCGCGCTCAAGGCGTTCAAGAAGATCGTCAAGAACACCGGCCACGTCCAGGACGAGCTCAAGTGGCTCGGCAGCGTGCTCGGAGAGGCCCGCGACCTGGAGGTGATCCGGGGCAGGTTCGCCGAGGAGCTGGCGGAGCTCGCGCCCGAGCTGGTCACCGGCCCCGTCCGGCACAGGCTCGGCGACGGCCTGCGCGCCCGCGAGGCCGAGGCGTACGGGCGGATCCGCGAGGCGCTGAGCGGCGAGCGCTACTACCGGCTGCTCGACGCCCTGGAGCAGCTGGCGGCCGAGCCGGAGCAGGGCAAGCGCGCCGTCCGGCCGGCAGGGGAGGAGCTGGCCGCCGTGGCCGCCGCGAACTGGGAGCGGGTGGCCCGGAAGTACGACGCCGCCCAGGCGATCGACGAGCCGCAGCGCCACGAGACGGCCATGCATGAGGTCCGCAAGGCCGCCAAGCGCGCCCGCTACACCGCCGAGGCGGTCAGAGCCGTCCTCGGCCCCGGGACGCCACGGCTGGCCAAGCTGGCCGAGGGCGTCCAGGACGCGCTGGGCGCCCACCAGGACGCCGTGGTGGCCCAGGAGACGCTGGTCAAGGAGGCGGAGAGCGCCCGCGAGGCGGGGGAGGACACCTTCACCTACGGGCTGCTGATCGGGCTGGAGCGCGCCGTCGCGGACCGCGCCCTGGAGGACTTCCCCCGGACGTGGGCCCGCACGGCCACGGCGGCCGGCAAGGCGCTCAGCAGGCTGAACCCCTAGGAACGGCCGGCGTCAGGTGGGGTAGCGCTCCACGCCGACGACCCGCCCGTCCACCCGGTGCAGCACCGCGAACTCCCCCTTCTCCAGCCGGACGTCGTCGCCGCTGAGCCGCATGATCAGGTGGGGCAGCACCTTGCCGTGGCTGCACACGACCGCCGGCCCGCGCAGCATGGCCACCAGCGCGGGGGTCTTGTCCGGGTCCTGGCTCTCCTCGCTCAGCAGCGGCTCCAGCCGCACCGGGGCGCCGTACGGCTCGACCGTCTGCACGCAGCGCAGGCTGGGCGAGCTGACCACCTCCTCGGGCCGGTAGGCGGGGAGCACCGCGGCCAGCGTCGCCGCCTGGGCCACGCCGTCGGCGTCGAGCGGGCGCAACGTGTCGTCCCCGTCCCATTCCCGCCGGGACCCGGCGAAGCCATGCCGTACGAGGACGAGCGGGGTGGTCGTGAGCGGCGCGGCCATGAACGCGTCGGTCAGATCCGCGTCCCACGCGTGGGTGAGCAGGGCGCGGGCCTCCTCCGCCGGCAGCCAGCGCAGCTCGTCCACCTCGTCGCCGGGCGCGAAGCCGTCGTCCCCCACGACCCGGGCCGTCCAGTAGTCGACCCGCTTGAGCCGGTCCTTGTACGGATAGTGGACGGGCGGCAGGGCGCGGCCGAGCGCGACCCTGAGCCCCGTCTCCTCGCGCACCTCGCGCAGGGCGGCGGCCACCGGGTGCTCGCCGGCCTTGAGCTTGCCCTTGGGGTACGTCCAGTCGTCGTAGCGGGGGCGGTGGATGAGGGCGACCTCCGGCGCGGCCGCGTCGCCGCGCCAGACGACGGCTCCGGCCGCGCGCAGCGGGTCGTCAGTCGTCGTCAACGGTCCTCCAGCGGCGCGTGGCGATCAGATGGTTCTGCAGGTCCTCGCCGGGGTGGTGGACCCACTTGCCGTCGCCGTCGAGCCACCAGGCGTTGGTGGTCTCGGCCATGACCCGGTCCATGAGGTCGATCAGGTACGCCCGGTGCTGCGACGAGGTGACCTTGACCAGGGCCTCGACCCGGCGGTCCAGGTTGCGGCGCATCAGGTCGGCACTGCCGATCCACACCTCGGGGCGCCGGCCGAGCCCGAACTCGTACACCCGCGAATGCTCCAGGAACCTGCCCAGAACCGACCGGACCCGGATGTTCTCGGACAGGTCGGGCACGCCGGGCCGCAGGATGCACACGCCCCGCACCCACAGGTCCACGGGCACGCCCGCCCGTGAGGCGCGGTAGAGCGCGTCGATGAGCGGCTCGTCCACCAGGGAGTTCGTCTTGATCCTGATGCGCGCGGGCCGCCCGGCCCGCTGGTGGGCGATCTCCCGCTCGATCCGGGCCAGCAGCCCGCCGCGCAGGGAGTGCGGGGCGACCAGCAGCCGGCGGTAGGCCGAGTGGTTGGAGTAGCCGGTCAGGTGGATGAACAGGTCGGTGACGTCCTCGCCGACCAGCGGGTCCGCGGTGAGCAGGCCGAAGTCCTCGTACTGCCGGGCGGTCTTGTTGTTGTAGTTGCCGGTGCCGATGTGGCAGTAGCTGCGCAGCTCCCCGGAGGGCTCCTGCCGCACGACGAGGGCGAGCTTGCAGTGGGTCTTGAGCCCGACGACGCCGTAGACGACGTGGCAGCCGGCGCGCTCCAGCTTGCGGGCCCACGAGATGTTGGCGTGCTCGTCGAAGCGGGCCTTGATCTCGACCACGACGACGACCTGCTTGCCCGCCTCGGCCGCGTCGATGAGGGCGTCCACGATGGGGGAGTCGCCGCTGGTCCGGTAGAGGGTCTGCTTGATGGCCAGCACCCTCGGATCGGCGGCGGCCATCTCGATGAAGCGCTGCACGCTGGTGGAGAACGAGTCGTACGGGTGGTGCAACAGCACGTCGCGCTCGCGCAGCACGCTGAAGATGTCGTCGTCGGCGCTGACCACCTCGGCCGGCACGAACGGCCGGTAGCTGAGGTCGCCGCGGTCGAGGTCGGCGATGGCGTGCAGGCCGGTCAGGTCCAGCGGCCCGGCGATGCGGTAGATCTCGTGGGGCGCCACCCCCAGCTCGTCCACCAGCAGCTCCAGCACCTCGGGCGTGATGGTGTCCTCGACCTCCAGCCGGACGGGCGGGCCGAAGCGGCGCTTGAGCAGCTCCTTCTCCAGGGCCTGCATGAGGTTCTCGGTGACGTCCTCGTCGACGTCGAGGTCCTCGTTCCTGGTGACGCGGAAGACGTGGTGCTGGACGATCTCCATGCCCTTGAACAGCTGCCCGAGGTGGGCCGCGATCACGTCCTCCAGCGGCACGAACCGGCTCGGCGACGCCTGCACGAACCGGGGGAGCTGGGACGGCACCTTGACCCGGGCGAAGACGGTGTGGTCGGTGGACGGGTTGCGCACCACGACGGCCAGGTTGAGGCTGAGGCCCGAGATGTACGGAAAGGGGTGGGCGGGGTCCACGGCCAGCGGCGTGAGGACGGGCCTGATCCGCTCCCGGAACAGCTTGCGCAGCTCGGTGCGCTCGTCGCGGCCCAGGTCCTCCCAGCGGGCGATCTCGATGCCCTCCGCCGCGAGCTTCGGCACGATCGTCTCGTGGAACACGGCCGCGTGCCGTCTGGCCAGGTCCTCGGCGATGGTGGCGATCCGGGCCAGCTCCTCGCTGGGTTTCAGCCCGCTCTTCGTTCTCAGCAGCAGGCCGGTGGCCATGCGTCGTTTCAGGCCGGCCACCCGCACCCTGAAGAACTCGTCGAGGTTGCTCGCGAAGATGGCCAGGAAGCGCACCCGCTCCAGGAGGGGGAGCGACGAGTCCTCGGCCAGCTCGAGGACCCGCTCGTTGAACTGGAGCCAACTCTCCTCGCGGTTGAGGAACCTCTCCTGGGGCAAGGGCAGGTCACTTCCAGGATGCAGCAGTTCCACGGACATAGGTGAAATATGCCCCACAAGTCTGAACGGAACGTTAACTAACTCGCAATGACTTAATCCTGCTGGTCAACCGGCCCAGAATCGCTCTGCCCGAGCCGCGCGGCCCGCTCCGCGAGACGGGCCTCGCGCAGGCGCAGCTTCTCCTCGCGCTCGCGAACCTTCTCCGCCTCCTTCAGCAGCCGCTCCTGCTCCTTCTCGGCCTCCTTGAGCAGGCGCTCGCGCTCCTTCAGCTCGCGGACGCGGGCCTTCTCGGCCTCACGCAGCTCCCGCAGCCGGGCCTTCTCCGCCTCCATCAGCTCCCGCTCGCGCGCCTTGTCCGGCACCCCCTTGTCCACGGGCCGCGGCGGCTTGGCCAGGCTCGGGTGCGACCGGGTCGTCACCGTGATCGACGGGTCCGGGTTGAGGCCGGTCAGACCGTTCCAGGCGAGGTTGACCAGGTGCGCGGCGACCTCCTCGCGGCCGGGCTTGCGCACGTCCAGCCACCACTGACCGGTCAGGGCCACCATGCCGACCAGCATCTGGGCGTACATGGGGGCGAGCTTCGGGTCGTAGCCCCGCGAGGAGAACTCGTCGGCGAGCACGTCCTCGACCTGGCTCGCGATCTCGCTGATCAGGCTCGCGAACGTGCCCGTGCCGGAGGCGGCGTGGGAGTCGCGAACGAGGATGCGGAACCCCTCACTGCTCTCCTCGATGTACTGGAGCAGGGCCAGGGCGGCCCGCTCCAGCTTGATCAGCGAGTGGGAGGCGGAGAGCGCCCCGGTGATCATCGTGAGCAGCTTCTGCATCTCACGGTCCACGACCACCGCGTAGACGCCCTCCTTGCCGCCGAAATGCTCGTAGACGACAGGCTTGGAGACCTGGGCCGTGGCCGCGATCTCCTCGATGGAGGTCCCGTCGAACCCCTTCTCGGCGAACAGCGTGCGGCTGATGTTGATCAGCTGCTCGCGTCGCTCTCTTCCGGACATGCGCCTGCGAGATCGGGGTTCGGTCACGGGTTCCATCATGGCGGTGCCGGACGTGCGACCGGTCACCACGGCTTGACTGTCAGGCAAGCCTCTTCGCCGCCAGCCGCTCAGGAGTCGGCCAGCGCACGTCGGACACCCAGCCGAGGCGCTCGAAGCCGCGGATGACCTCGGCGCTCAGGTCGATCTGGCCCTTCAGCGCGCCGTGCCGCGCGCAGGTCGGGTCGGAGTGGTGCAGGTTGTGCCACGACTCGCCGAAGGACGGGATCGCCAGCCACCACACGTTGCGGGACTTGTCGCGGACCTGGAAGTCCTCCTCGCCGAACACGTGACAGATCGAGTTGATCGACCAGGTGACGTGGTGCAGCAGGCCGATGCGGACCAGCGAGCCCCAGAACAGCGCGGTCAGCGCGCCCTGCCAGGACCAGGTGAGCAGCCCGCCGAGGACGCCCGGGAGCAGGAGCGAGGTGAGCGCCAGCGCGGGGAACCACTTGTGCAGCTTGCGCACGTCCGGGTCCTTGCACAGGTCGGGGGCGTACTTCTCGCGGTTGGTGCGCTCGGCGTCGAACATCCAGCCCATGTGCGCGTACAGCAGGCCCTTGGCCATCGACCTGAAGCCGGGGCCGAAGCGCCACGGCGAGTGCGGGTCGCCCTCCTTGTCGGAGAACTTGTGGTGCTTGCGGTGGGTGGCCACCCAGTCGAGCACGGACATCTCCAGCGAGAGGCTGCCGGCGATGCCGAGGGCGATCTTCAGGGGACGCTTGGCCTTGAACGAGCCGTGCGTGAAGTAGCGGTGCAGCCCGACGGTGACGCCGAGTCCCGAGACGGCGTAGAAGACGAACATGATCACGATGTCCGTCCAGCCGAGGCCCCATCCCCATGCCAGCGGCACGGCGGCCACGAACGCGATCAGCGGCAGCCCGACCACCAGGGCGAAGGTGACGAGCTCTGCCTTGCTTCGCGGTTCGGGTTCGGCGTCGGGCTTCGGTCCGGGGGTGGGACGTTCGGCGAGAACTGTCATGGGCTACCTCTCACGACCTGTATGACAATGAATGTCCGAGCTACGCAACCGTAACCTACGCCATCGTAAGTAAGGAAGTCCTAAGCCGCGAATGTGTGATGGGCAACGGTTCGTCGCCCGAGGTGAGTGGATTCCGTGGCTTGCGCGTTTTCGGTACATCTGCTAGCCCCACGCCCTACCCGGGGCGGGTGGCCTCAATCGGGCGAGCGTGATCCAGGCGTTGCCCATGCGGGCGCGCGACGGGGGGCGGGCTCGGTATCGTAGGTGTGTCGGATGCCACGCGCGTCCGATTAATCCCGGATCGTCTAATCGGCAGGACAAGTGGTTTTGGTCCACTTTGTAGGGGTTCGAGTCCTCTTCCGGGAGCATTGAGGCACGCCCCTGCGCGGTGGACCGGGAGGCGGGCAGGTATCCTCGCGGTGTCGGGAGGGTAGCGGTGCGGTAGCCGCATCCAGCCCTGATCCGTCCAGCCACAGGGAGCCTCAGTCCGTGAGTGTGCCGCGCCCGGCAGCCGTCATCGTCCTCGCCGCAGGCGAGGGCACCCGGATGAAGAGCCAGACCCCGAAAGTCCTCCACGAGGTGTGCGGCCGAGCCCTGCTCGACCACATGCTCACCGCCGCCCGGGACCTCGGTCCCGAGCGCCTGATCGTCGTCATCGGCCACGCGCGCGAGCGCGTCGGCGCCCACCTCGCCGAGACCAGCCCCGACGCGCTGGCCGTCGTCCAGCGCGAGCAGCGCGGCACCGGCCACGCCGTCCGCACCGTGCTCGACGAGGTCGGCGCGATCGACGGCACGGTCCTCGTCACCTACGGCGACGTGCCGCTGCTGCGCGCCGAGACCCTCGCCGCGCTGCTGACGCGCCACGCCGCCGACCGCAACGCCGTCACCGTCCTCACCGCCGAGGTGCCCGACCCGACCGGGTACGGCCGCATCGTCCGCGACCCGGCGGGCGCCGTCCTCGCGATCGTCGAGGAGAAGGACGCCACCGACGAGCAGCGCGCCATCAGGGAGATGAACTCCGGCATCTACGCCTTCGACGGAGCCCTCCTGACCGACGCCGTCAAGCGGGTGTCCACCGACAACGCCCAGGGCGAGGAGTACCTCACCGACGTGCTGTCCATCCTCCGCGAGGACGGCCACCGGGTGGGCGCCCACACCGCCGCGGACTTCGCCGAGGTCGAGGGCGTCAACGACCGCGTCCAGCTCGCCCAGGTCCGCAAGCTGCTCAACCAGCGGCTGCTGGAGCGGCACATGCGCGCCGGCGTCACCGTCGTGGACCCGGCCAGCACCTGGATCGACGCGGACGTGGAGATCGAGCCCGACACGGTCGTCCACCCCGGCACCCAGCTCCACGGCCGCACCGTCATCGAGTCCGGCGCGGAGGTCGGTCCCGCCACCACGCTGACCTCCACCCGGGTCGGCGCGGGAGCCGTCGTGCGCAACGCCGTCTGCGACTCCGCGGTCGTCGGCCCGGGGGCCAGCGTCGGGCCGTACGCCTACCTGCGCCCCGGCACGGTCCTCGGCCGCGGCTCCAAGGCCGGCACGTTCGTGGAGATGAAGAACACCCAGGTCGGCGAGCGCTCCAAGGTGCCCCACCTGTCCTACGCGGGCGACGCCACGATCGGCGACGACGTCAACATCGGCGCCGCCGTGGTGTTCGTCAACTACGACGGCGTCAACAAGCACCGCAGCACCGTGCGCGACGGCGCGTTCGTCGGCTGCGACAGCATGCTCGTGGCGCCGGTGACCATCGGCGACGGCGCCTACACGGCGGCGGGCTCGGTGATCGACGGCGACGTCCCGCCGGGCGCGATCGGCGTGGCCCGCGCCCGCCAGCGCAACATCGAGGGATGGGTCCTGCGCAGGCGCGCGGGCACGAAGTCGGCCGCGGCGGCACAGCGCGCCCTGGCCGAGCAGGAGCAGGCCGGCCGGGCGCCGGGCGACCAGCAGCATCAGCAGGAGAGTGGGGCATGACCGAGCTTGTCGAGGTCATCAACGAACACAGCACCGTGGTCATGAGACCGACGAAGGAGAGCTCGTGACCAGCATCAAGCAGCCCGGCGAGAAGAACCTCATGCTCTTCTCCGGCCGGGCCTACCCGGAGCTGGCCGAGGAGGTCGCCGAGCACGTCGGCGTCTCGCTCACGCCGACCAAGCTGATCGACTTCGCCAACGGCGAGATCTACGCCCGCTACCTCGAATCCGTCCGCGGCTGCGACGCCTTCGTGATCCAGAGCCACACCGGCCCGATCAACAAGTGGATCATGGAACAGCTCATCATGGTCGACGCGCTCAAGCGGGCCTCCGCCAAGCGCATCACCGTGGTCATGCCGTTCTTCGGCTACGCGCGCCAGGACAAGAAGGGCCGCGGGCGCGAGCCCATCACCGCGCGCCTGATGGCCGACCTGTTCAAGACCGCGGGCGCCGACCGGCTCATGTCGATCGACCTGCACACCTCGCAGATCCAGGGCTTCTTCGACGGCCCGGTGGACCACCTGTTCGCCATGCCCGTCCTGGAGAGCTACCTGAAGAACAAGCTCGACCTGGCCACCACCACGGTCGTCTCGCCCGACACCGGCCGCGTCCGGCTGTCGGAACGCTGGGCCGACACGCTGGGCACGCCGCTCGCGTTCATCCACAAGCGGCGCGACCTCGACGTGGCCAACTCCGTGAAGGTCAACGAGGTCGTCGGCAAGGTCCGCGGCCGCACCTGCGTGCTCATCGACGACATGATCGACACCGCCGGCACGATCTGCAAGGCGGCCGACGCCCTCTACGAGCAGGGCGCCACCAACGTGATCGTCGCCGCCACTCACGCGGTCTTCTCCGACCCGGCCGTCGACCGGCTGAAGAACTCCCGCATCAGCGAGGTCATCGTGAGCAACACGCTCCCGCTGTCGCAGGCCGCCCGTTTCGACAAGCTCACCGTGCTGTCCATCGCGCCGCTCATCGCACGGGCCATCACCGAGGTCTTCACCGACGGCTCGGTCACCAGCCTGTTCGAGGGCGACACCTGAGGTGCCCCGCCCGGCCACGGCCGCCGGGCGGAGCCCGGCCTGTTTGCCGTGATGGATCCGCAGCGGAGCGAGGACATCCATCACGGCCCGCCGGGCGGAGCCCGGCCTGTTTCAACACGGTAAGCTGAGTCGGTCGCGCTCGTAACGCCTTCCGCTAGGGCGGGTGAGGGTGAGCGCCACAGATCCGATTCCCATGCATCCCTAGGAGATGTCGTGTCCGAAGTACGTATCGCCGCCGAGCAGCGCTCCACGTTCGGCAAGGGCGCCGCCCGCAAGATCCGCCGCGCCGCCAAGGTGCCGGCCGTCCTCTACGGGCACGGCATCGAGCCCAAGCACCTGACCCTGCCCGGTCACGAGGTCCTCCTCGCCCTGCGCACGCCCAACGTGCTGATCCGCCTCCACGGCGAGGGCGTGGACGAGCTGGCCCTGCCCAAGGGCGTGCAGCGCGACCCGATCAAGGGCTTCGTCGAGCACGTCGACCTTCTGCTGGTCAAGCGCGGCGAGAAGGTCACCGTCGAGATCCCGGTCACCACGATCGGCGACGTCAACTCCGAGGGCATCCTGGACCTCCAGATGACCTCCGTCGCCGTCGAGGCCGAGGCCACCCACATCCCGACCGGTGTCGACGTCGACATCGAGGGCCTGCAGGTCGGCACCGCCATCACCGCCGGTGAGCTGAAGCTGCCCAAGGGCGCCACGCTGATCGCCGACCCGGAGGCCGTCATCCTCCAGGTCAGCGCCAAGCAGGCCGAGGCCCCCGCCGAGGGCGAGGGCGCCGAGGGCGAGGGCGCCGAGGGCGAGAGCGCCGAAGCCGCCGAGTAGTCGCCGGTCGGCGGGGCGGCCGGCGCGTCCGGCCGCCCCGTCCCGCGCCTCGACCCCGATCCCCGAGCCCTGAGCCGGGGGCGTCCCCGCGCCCGCAAGCCGTGTTCGCGCCTGAGGAGACTTCATGGACCGCTGGCTCATCGCCGGGCTGGGCAATCCCGGCGCCGAATACGCGGGCAACCGGCACAACGCCGGCTTCATGGTGCTCGACGAGCTGGCCGCACGGGCCGGCGGCAGGTTCAAGGCGCACAAGAGCCGGGCCGAGGTGCTGGAGACCCGCGCCGCGATCCTCGCCAAGCCGCTCACGTACATGAACCTGTCGGGCGGCCCTGTCAAGGCGCTGTGCGACTTCTACAAGATCGGCCCTGACCGGCTGATCGTCGTCCACGACGAGCTGGACGTGCCCTACGGCGCGCTGCGCGCCAAGCTCGGCGGCGGCGACAACGGCCACAACGGCCTCAAGTCCATCACCAAGTCGCTGGCCACCCGCGACTACCTGCGCGTCCGCTTCGGCATCGGCCGCCCGCCGGGCCGCATGGACGCCGCCGCCTTCGTCCTCCGCGACTTCGCCACCGCCGAGCGCAAGGACCTCCCCTTCCTCGTGGACCGCGCCGCCGACGTGGTCGAGTCGCTCATGGAACGCGGGCTCGAAGTCACCCAGAACGAGTTTCATCGGGCAGATCTCAAGATTTCCGGCCCTCCACGCTGATCCCCACATAGGTCCGTTCGCGACACTGCCCAGGTGCCTGGCGCTACTATCTGGTGACTGTCGGTTACGGACGCATCACGGGGAGGCGCGAGGTGAGCGACGGCGAGGGGCTGCTGACCGTCGTCGGGTTCGGGCCTGACTCCTCGTGGAGGGTGAGCCCGCGGCTGCCCGCATGGGTGCGGGCCTACCGCGCGCGGGCCTTCGCGGCCGACCTGCTGGGCGCCGCCGCGGGCTCGGCCGGGGCCTTCTTCCTGCGCTTCGGCGAGCTGACCCCCTACGCCGCGCCCTACCTCCTCGTCAGCGCGCTGCTGCCCGGACTGTGGATCTGCGCGGTCGCGCTCAACCGGGCGTACGAGCCGCGCATGATCGGCATCGGCTCCGACGAGTTCCGCCGCGTCGTGCAGTGCGGCGTCGCGCTGACCGCCGCCACGGCCATCGGCTCCTACCTCACCAAGACCGACATCGCCCGCGGCTACGTCGTCCTCGCGCTGCCCCTGGTCACGCTGTTCACGCTGCTGCTCAGGTACGGCCTGCGCCGCTCGCTGCACCGTCGCCGGGCCCGCGGCTCCTGCATGCGCAGGGTCGTCGCCGTGGGCCACGCCGCCTCGGTCGCCGAGCTGGTGCAGCTCTTCCGGCGCGAGCGCTACCACGGCATGGAGATCGTCGCCGCCTGCCTGCCGGCCGAGGTGCCGGGTGGGCGGGTGGCCGGGGTGCCCGTCGCCGGCGACTTCAGCGACGTGCCCATCGTCGTCGACCAGGCCGCCGCCGACACGGTGGCCGTACTGGCGTGCCCCGAGATGGACGGGGTGGCGCTGCGCCGGCTGGCCTGGCGGCTGGAGCGCACCCACACCGAGCTGGTGGTCGCGCCCGCGCTGATGGAGGTGGCCGGGCCGCGCACCACGATCAGGCCCGCCGCCGGGCTTCCGCTGCTGCACGTCGAGCATCCGGAGCTCACCGGCGCCCGCCAGCTCGTCAAGAACGTCTTCGACCGGCTGGTGGCCGCGGCGCTGCTCGTCCTGCTGTCCCCGCTGCTGCTCACGCTGGCCGTGGCGGTCCGCGCCACCAGCCCGGGCCCGGCGCTGTTCCGGCAGACCCGCGTCGGCAGGGACGGCAGGCCGTTCACGATTGTGAAGTTCCGCACGATGCGGCGCGGCTCCGAGCGCCAGAAGATCACCCTCGTCAGCGACGCCGACGGCGTGCTGTTCAAGATCCGCAACGATCCGCGGGTCACCACGCTGGGCTCCCTCATGCGCCGCCACTCCCTCGACGAGCTGCCCCAGCTCGTCAACGTGGTCCTCGGGCACATGTCGCTCGTCGGCCCCCGTCCGCCCCTCCCCGAAGAGGTCGACCGTTACGGCGACGACGTGCGTCGCCGGCTGCTCGTCCGCCCCGGACTCACGGGCCTGTGGCAGGTGAGCGGCAGATCCGACCTGTCGTGGGAGGAATCCGTCCGCCTCGACCTGCGTTACGTGGAGAACTGGTCCCTCATGCTCGACCTCCAGATCCTGTGGAAGACTTGGTCGGCCGTCGCCCGCGGGCAAGGAGCTTACTGATGACGATTCGCGACGACCACGCCCTCGCCGCTGACCTGGCCACCGAGGCGGGCGAGCGGCTGCTGGCGCTCCGCGCCCGCGAGGGCTTCGCCGACCCCGCGGGGTTGCGCGCCCTCGGCGACCGGGCCTCCCACGTGTTCCTCATGGAGTCGCTGGCGCGGCTGCGCCCGAGCGACTGCGTGCTGTCGGAGGAGTCCAGCCGCGAGGACCGGCTCGACCCGCGCCGGCTGAGCGCGCCCCGCGTGTGGATCGTGGACCCGCTGGACGGGACAAGGGAGTTCTCGGAGCGGCGAGCCGGCCCCGAAAGAGGCAGCTTGCGTGACCAGGACGGGGCCGAAGGGAGCGCGACCACAAGCACGGAGGAGGGCAGGTCCGACTGGGCCGTGCACGTCGCCCTGTGGGAGGGCGACCGGCTCACCGCCGGCGCCGTGGCGCTGCCCGCCCAGGGCCGCACGCTCAGCACCGCCGAGCCGCCCAAGCTGCCCACCCTGGAGCGCGGCAGGTTCCGCATCGCGGTCAGCCGCACCCGCCCTCCGGAGTTCGTCCAGAAGCTCGCCTACCTCGTCGGCGCCGACCTCGTGCCCATCGGCTCGGCCGGGGCGAAGATCTCCGCGGTGCTCACCGGCGACGTCGAGGCGTACGTCCACGCGGGCGGTCAGTACGAGTGGGACTCCGCCGCTCCGGTGGCCGTCGCACAGGCCGCAGGAGCGCACACCAGCCGCATCGACGGCACGCCGCTCACCTACAACAGGGCGGACCCCTCACTACCGGATATTCTTGTTTCCCTACCGGACTTGGCGTCAACCCTGCTCGCCGGGATCCGGGACCTGCACCGCTAACCGCCGGAGGAAGCTCCCATGCTCCAGCGCGACTACACGACGTCGCAGCTCGACGTGCTCGAGGCCGAAGCCATCCACATCATGCGCGAAGTCGCGGCGGAGTTCGAGCGTCCCTGTCTGCTCTTCTCCGGCGGCAAGGACTCCATCGTCATGCTGCGCATCGCCGAGAAGGCGTTCTGGCCGGCGGCGATCCCGTTCCCGCTCATGCACGTCGACACCGGTCACAACTTCGACGAGGTCATCGAGTTCCGCGACCGCCGGTCCCAGGAGCTCGGCGCGCGGCTCATCGTGGCCAGCGTGCAGGACTCGATCGACGCGGGCCGCGTGGTCGAGGACACCGGCCGGCGCGCCTCGCGCAACCGGCTGCAGACCACCACGCTGCTCGACGCCATCGAGGAGCACGAGTTCGACGCGGTCTTCGGCGGCGCCCGGCGCGACGAGGAGAAGGCCCGGGCCAAGGAGCGGGTGTTCTCCTTCCGCGACGACTTCGGTCAGTGGGACCCGAAGAACCAGCGCCCCGAGCTGTGGAACCTCTACAACTCCCGCATCCGCAAGGGCGAGCACATCCGCGTCTTCCCGCTGTCCAACTGGACCGAGCTCGACATCTGGGACTACATCCGGCGCGAGGGCATCGAGATCCCGTCGATCTACTTCGCCCACACCCGCAAGGTGTTCGAGCGCGACGGCATGCTGCTGCCCGACGCCGACGTCGTCCAGCGCGGCGACGACGAGGCGCTGTTCGAGGCCGTGGTGCGCTACCGCACCGTCGGCGACATGACCTGCACCGGAGCGGTGCAGTCCACGGCCGCCACGGTCGAGGAGATCATCGAAGAGATCGCGGCCACCCGGATCACCGAGCGCGGGGCCACCAGGGCCGACGACCGCGCTTCGGAGGCCGCCATGGAGGATCGCAAGCGGGAAGGCTACTTCTAGACCGATGGACATTCTGCGTTTCGCCACGGCGGGAAGCGTCGACGACGGCAAGTCCACCCTGATCGGGCGCCTGCTCTTCGACTCCAAGGCCATCTTCGAGGACCAGCTGGAGGCCGTCGAGCGCACCTCGCGCGACCGCGGCACCGAGTACACCGACCTGTCGCTGCTCACCGACGGCCTGCGGGCCGAGCGCGAGCAGGGCATCACGATCGACGTGGCCTACCGCTACTTCGCCACGCCGCGCCGCAAGTTCATCATCGCCGACACGCCCGGGCACATCCAGTACACCCGGAACATGGTCACCGGCGCCTCCACCGCCGACCTGGCGATCATCCTCATCGACGCCCGCAAGGGCGTGCTGGAGCAGTCGCGCCGGCACGCCTTCCTGACCTCGCTGCTGCGGGTGCCGCACCTGGTGCTGGCCGTCAACAAGATGGACCTGGTCGACTACTCCGAGGAGCGGTTCGACGAGATTCGCGAGGAGTTCACCGCGTTCGCCTCCAAGCTCAACGTGAACGACCTGACGTTCATCCCGATCTCCGCGCTCAACGGCGACAACGTCGTCTCCCGGTCGGAGAACATGCCCTGGTACAACGGCTCGTCGCTGCTGCACCACCTGGAGAACGTGCACATCGCCTCCGACCGCAACCTCGTCGACGTGCGCTTCCCCGTCCAGTACGTCATCCGCCCGCAGCGGGCCACCGACCACGCCTTCCACGACTACCGGGGCTACGCCGGCCAGGTCGCGGGCGGCGTGCTCAAGCCGGGCGACGAGGTCGTGCACCTGCCCTCGGGCCTGAGCACCCGGATCGCCTCCATCGACACCTTCGACGGTCCGGTGGAGGAGGCGTTCCCTCCGATGTCGGTCACGCTGCGCTTCGAGGACGACCTCGACATCTCGCGCGGCGACATGATCGCCCGCCCGAACAACCAGCCGCACGCGGCCCAGGACCTCGAAGCCATGGTCTGCTGGATGGCCGACACCGCCAAGCTGGCGCCCCGCAGCAAGCTCACCATCAAGCACACCACCCGCACAGCGCGGGCGCTCGTGCGCGACCTGCACTACCGGCTCGACGTCAACACGCTGCACCGCGACGAGGAGGCCACCTCGCTCGGCCTCAACGAGATCGGCCGCGTGACCCTGCGGGTGACGCAGCCGCTGTTCGTCGACGACTACGCGCGCAACCGGCTGACCGGCGGCTTCATCCTGGTGGACGAGGCCACCAACGGCACGGTGGCCGCCGGCATGATCATCGACGCCCACTGATCCACCGGCTGCTTCCGGCCCCCGCCCGCACGGGCGGGGGCCGGTGCCGTCTCCGGGCCCGGTTAGATCTTTTGGGCTTTCACTGACGCTCCCGTTACTCTCCGCGCTAGTCTCGCCACGTTCCGTGTAACGACTAGTACAGGAAAGCCCATTCCCCCGTGACTCACCCTTCGACAGCCCCCCGGGTGGTCTTCCTGGGAGGCCTCGGCCGTAGCGGCACCACGCTCCTGGAGAGGCTGCTGGGAGAGCTGCCCGGCGTGGCGCCCCTCGGTGAGGTGGTCCACCTCTGGGCCCGTGGCGTCCTGGCCGGCGAGCTGTGCGGCTGCGGCCGGCCGTTCGGCGCCTGCCCGTTCTGGACGGCCGTCGGCGACCGGGCCTTCGGCGGCTGGACGCGACCGCTCGCCGAGCGGGTGCTCTCCCTGCGCCACCGCATCGACCGCACCCGCCGCGTCCTCAGCATCGGCCACCCCGACCTCGACGAGTACGTCCGCGCCTACCGCCGCGTCCACGACGCCGCCGCGCAGGTCGCCGGCGCGAGCGTCGTCATCGACTCCAGCAAGCACGCCTCCCTGGCCCACTGCCTGGCCGAGGGCGGGGCGCGCATCCACGTCGTCCACGTGGTGCGCGACCCCCGGGCCGTCGCCCACTCCTGGCGCAGGGCCGTACGCCGGCCCGAGGACGGGCGACCGATGACCCGCTGGGGCCCCGCCCGCACCGCCTTCCACTGGACCGCCCAGAACATCGCCCTGGACCTTCTCGCCCGCCGGGGCGAGCCGGCCGTCCAGGTCACCCGGCTGCGCTACGAGGACCTCGTCGCCGCGCCGGAGGCCACGCTGAAGGGACTCGCGCAGCGGCTCGGCCTGCCGGCGGAGTTCCCGTTCGTCACCGGGTCCACGGCGCACATCACGACGGCCCACACGGTGTCGGGCAACCCCATGCGGTTCGCCGTGGGGCCGGTCGGGCTGGCGTTCGACGACTCGTGGCGCTCCGGCGCCCACCGCGGGCTGGTCGCCGCCCTCACCTGGCCCCTGCGATCCCGGTACGGCTACCACGGGGTGACCGCGTGACCCGGCCGCCCGCTCCCGGCGGGACCCGCGCCGGGACGCCGTCGGTCGGCGTGGTGATCCCCACGCGCGGCGACCGGCCCGGACACCTGTTCGCCGCCGTACGCGCGGCACTGGCGCAGGACCACCCGGGGCGGATCTCGGTGGTCGTGGTGGCCGACGGCGCGAACCCCGGGGCGGTCCTCGACGGACTCGCCGGCCTTCGCGACGCTCACGACCTCCGGGTGCTGTCCAACGGCCTCACTCCTGGCCTGCCCGGCGCCCGCAACACCGGCATCGCCGCCTCCGACACCGATCTCGTCGCCTTCTGCGACGACGACGACCAGTGGCTGCCCGGCAAGCTCACCGCCCAGATCCGCGTCCTCGCCGAGACGGGGGCCGAGTTCGCGAGCTGCGGCATCGAGGTCGAGCACGGCGGGCACCGGGTGCCGCGGCTGGCCGGCACCACCACCGTGACCGAGGCCGACCTGCTCCGCTCCCGCATGGTGATGGTGCACTCCTCCACGTTCCTGTTCAGGCGGGGCGGCCTGTGGGTGGACGAGAGCGCCCCCGGCGGCCAGAACGAGGACTGGGACCTCGCCCTGCGCGCCGCCCGCCGTCATCCCATCGCCCACGTCGACCGTCCCCTCGTCCGCGTCCACTGGGGCGCGTCCCACTACGTGGCCCGGTGGAGCGAGCGCATCGCCGGGCTGGAGTGGATGCTGGCCCGGCACGCCGGCCTGTCCGCCGACCCGCGCGGCGCGGCCCGGGTCTACGGGCAGCTCGCCTTCCACCACGCCGCCCTGGGTCACCGGCGCGAGGCCGGGCGCTGGGCCATGCGGGCGTTCGGCGCCCGGCCGGCCGAGCCGCGTGCTCCCATCGCCCTCGCGGTGGCGGCCGGGCTCATCCCGGCGGCGACGGTGCTGACCCTGCTGCACGGCCGGGGGCACGGCATTTGACGGGCGGTGACGGCGTACCGCGGGTGCCCGGCAGGGTGGCCGTCGGAGGGGTCACGGTGGACGCCCTCAGCGAGTCGCAGGTCGTCGCCAGGGTGGTGGCCGGGCTGGCGGCGGGGCGGGGCGGGCGCATCGTCACGCCCAACGTCGACATCTGCCGCTCCGCCGCCGCCGACCCCGCGCTGAGGGACCTCGTCAACAGCGCCGACCTAGTCGTGGCCGACGGGATGCCCCTGGTGTGGGCGGCCCGGCTGCTGGGCACCCCGCTGCCCGAGCGGGTCACGGGGGCCGACCTGATCTGGTCGCTGAGCGGGCCGGCCGCCGAGCACGGGTGGCCTGTGTACCTGCTCGGAGGGCCGCCGGGCGTCGCCGTGTCGGCGGCGCGCGCCCTCGTGCGCCGCCTTCCCCGGCTGCGGGTCTGCGGGGTGGAGTCCCCGCCGTACGCCTTCGACCGCACCGCCGCCGGGCGGGCCCGCGTGCTGCGCAGGGTGGTGGCGGCGCGGCCCCGGATCGTGTTCGTGGGGCTCGGCTTCCCGCGCCAGGACCGGCTCGTCTCGCTGCTGCGCGAGCGGCTCCCGGACGCGTGGTTCGTCGGGTGCGGGGCGGCCATCGCGTTCGCGGCGGGCGCGGTGCCGCGGGCGCCGGGCTGGATGCGGACCGCCGGGCTGGAGTGGACGTTCCGCCTGCTGACGGAGCCGGGCCGGCTGGCGCGCCGCTACCTGGTCGACGACCTGCCCTTCGCCGCCCGCCTTCTCGCGGGGAGCCTCCTCGCCCGCCGCACGCCCGCCTCCGCGCCGGCAGCGCCTTCGCCGGCGGGGTCCTCGCCGGCCGCCTGACGACCCGGCACGCCTGGCGGGCGGGGTCGTCAGGCGGTGGTGAGGGCGCGGACGCGGGTCACGTCCTCCGGCGTCAGCCCCTGGGCGGCCCTGGACAGCGCCTGACGGGAGTCCATCCTGCGGTACGCCGTCCTCGACAGCCCCGACCAGGCGAACCCCCGCTCCGGGCCGCCGCCCCCGGTGCAGGCCCGCGCCACCCGGCGCTCCACGGCCGGCGACCAGGTCAGGCCCGCGTGCCCGTACAGGCGCCGGAAGCCCGCCACGGGATCGGCGGCCAGCGACTCGTACGTGACGACCAGGATGCCCGGCGTGCGGGCGAGGATCCGATGCGTCGCCCGCCACAGCGCGGCGGCCTGGGCGACCCGGTCCCGCGAGCCGGCGAGCGGGCCGAGCTCCAGCAGCTCGGGATGGTCGCGGACGAGGAGCGGCTGGCCGAGGAGCTCATGGAAGGAGACCGTCCAGCCGAGCCGCTGCCAGCTCGCCACGAAGGAGACCGGGTCGCGTTCGAGTGCCACCACCGTGCAGCCGAGCCGCGCGGCGAACCAGGCCGCCGACAGCACCGCGAACGGGTCGTCGAGCAGCGCCCGCCGCCCTGCCAGGCGGCCCAGCGTGAACGCCGTGCCGTACTTGAGCATCCGGGCCAGGTCGTACGGCGAGCGGTTGGCGCGCAGTTCGGCGCCGAACCGGTAGCGCAGGGCGACCGTGTCGCGGAAGGCGGGCAGCCAGTCGTGTGCGTTGTCGTCGCAGATGTACTGGAACCGGTGCGTGACCGTGGCCCGCAGGACGCCGGGGGAGTGGCCGGGCGGGTGCTGGGGGTTGAGCGGCTCGTTGACGTAGACCGCCCCGCGACCGGCCGTGAGCATCTTGCCCGTCCAGCTCGTGCCGCTTCTCGGCAAGCCGGTGACGAGGATCGGCGGCCCGGCCGTCACGCGGCGGCCCAGGAGCGTACCCGCAGGGCGGTCAGGGTGTGGCGGCCGAAGGGGTGCAGGCCGTAGCGGCGGTGGAGTCGCCACAGCGGCAGGAGGTTCTTCACCAGCGTGCCGCCCGACCAGCCGAGGGCCGCCCCGAGCGCACCGTGACCGGGGATCAGCGCCACGTCGAGGGCGATCGTCACGGCCGTCGCGGCGACCAGGTTGACCAGGCTGGCCGTGGTGTGCCCGGCGGCGGTCAGCACCACGTCCACCATGCCGCAGGCCGTCGCCACCATCATCGTGGCGGCCAGCACGAGCGCGACCGGCACCGCCGAGGAGTACGCGGGGCCGAACAGGCCGAGCGCCCACGGCGCGAGCGCCGCGTACCCCAGCCAGACCGGCCACGTCACCAGCACCAGCCACGCCGTCGTCGCCTGGTACAGCTCCCGGGCGCGTGCCAGCTCGCCCTCGGCCATCGCCCGCACCAGCCGGGCCTGTACGGCCTGCGCCATGCCCTGGCCGGCGAGCTGGCCGACGACCTTGAACCGGGTGGCGGCGGTGTAGACGGCGGCCTGGGCGGGACCGCCGAGCAGGGCGACGACCACGATGTCGAGCCGCTGGAACACCGCCTGCACCGCCCCGGCCACCGCCCGCGGCGCCGTGTGCCGCCACAGGTCGCGGGCCGTGCCCGGCAGGTACGGGGTGCGTGGCGCCCGACCGCGCACCCCGAACGCGGACAGGACCAGCACGGGGGCGTACGGCAGCGCCCACGCGAGCGGCAGCCAGCCGGGAGCGGCGGCGAGGGCGGCGGCGGCCACCAGCGTGAGCTGGGCGACCGGCAGCATGAGGCCGTCGAGGAGCACGGTGGGCCGCATCGCGCCGAACCCGCGGGTGGCGGCCAGCAGCACGTCGCCCGCGACGATGACCGGGAGCGCCAGCGCGAGGAGCCCCAGCCGGGGGAGCAGGACGGCGGCGGCGAGAGCGGACACCACCGCGCACGGCACCAACGCCGCCCGGATATATCCGGATATGCCGCGGTAGTCGTAGGTCCCGGCCCGGGCGATGAAGAACACCAGCCCGTTGCCCGCGTCCAGCTTGGCCATCCCGGCCGCCATGAGGGCCAGCGCCGTGGCCGTGAAGAACGCCCCGGCCTGCTCGGCCGTGAACGCCCTGGTGACGATCACGACGAGCAGGAACTGGGCCAGCGCGCCCGCGGCGGCCCCGGCCAGGCCAACGTCACCATCCTGGAGCGGCTCTGACGGCTCTCCCACGGCCGAAAATGCCACTAGCAAATAGGAAACTTTCCTATTA
>NZ_JBEXDT010000073.1:0-49675 GCF_040605905.1 Nonomuraea sp. NPDC005501
GCGGGCGTAGCTGCTGTCGTCGGGATGGGCGGGGTTGATGGTCTCGGCCACGTCGCGGCGGATGGACCACGACTCGCTGTGGGCCTCGTCGAACACCACCGTCCGCGCCCCGTGCTCGGCCACCAGCCGGGCCGTCGCGCGCGCGACAGCGGGCGTCGGCAGCATGAGCGAGGTCGGGTGACGCACGATCGGGTACGGCTGGTGGCGGTCGAACTCGGCGCAGCCCGGCCAGGAGGGCGCGTAGACGGCCACGCCGGGGGTGCGCACGGCCAGGCCGTGGACGAAGGACTGGATGCCGCCGGGGCGCGGCGGGAAGTCGTTGGTGACGATGACGACGCGTGGGGTCACGGCGTGGGCACGCCGTTCAGCCGCGCCCACGCGCGCGCCAGGGCGATGCGCTCCGGGGTCGAGGGATGGGACGCGTAGAGCACGTACTCCACGGCATCGGGTGACAGGTCGGAGATGTTGGTGAGCGCCAGGCGTTTCTGCATGGCGACGAAGGTGGCCGGGTCCCTCGTCAGGTCGAGGGCGTGGACGTCGGCGCGGGCCTCGACGTGGCGGCCGACGACGTTCTGGGCGGGGCCGGACAGCACGGTGGCCAGGCTCATCAGGCCGAGCAGCGCGCCCACGGCCTTGGGGTCGGCCACCGAGGCGACTCCGGTGCGCCGCCGTACGAGCTGGAAGGCCAGGTACAGCAGCACGGTGCCGGCGGCGGCGCCGAGCCCGCCGACGAGCGTGCCGCTCAGCACGTCGCCGTTCTTCGCGTGGCCGAGCTCGTGCGCGACCACCAGCTCCACCTGCGGGCCCGGGGCGCGCAGCAGCGTGTCGTAGACGACGATCCGGCGGGTGGCGCCGAAGCCCGAGACGTACGCGTTGAGTGCGGTGGTGCGGCGGGAGGCGTCGGCGACGAGCACGTCCTCCACCGGCACGCCGTCGCGCTCGGCCATCCGCAGCAGGCTCGTGCGCAGCGGGCCCTGCGGCATGGGGCGGAAGTCGTTGAACAGCGGCTCGACCACCACGGGATAGATGAACGAGAGCGCCACGGTCAGCGCGAACGCGCCCACCGCGGCCGGGATCCACCACCGGCGGACCCTGCGCGCCAGCCAGACCAGGACCACCATCGTGAGGGACAGCACGGCGGCGTTGACGCCGATGCTCTTGAGACGGTCGCCCGTCCAGGACGCCCAGTCCTGCGTGGACAGGCCGTACGCGCGCAGCTCGGTCTCGAACCACATGCCGAGCGGCCACCTGACCGCCTCGACGATCGCGGTGAGCAGCAGCACGCCCAGGACGACGCGCAGCCACCACGGGCCCCTGAGCCGTCCGAGCAGCCGGCCGCCGAGCGGGGTGAGGACGAGCAGGCCGGCGAAGAGCAGGCTCAGGCCGAGCGACAGGTAGCCGGGCGCGCCGGTGGCGGCGTCGAACGCGGCGGCGTGCGCGATCTGGGCGGGGCTGAAGTCACGGGCGGGGTCGGGGGCCACATGCGGCGCGGAGGGCGGCAGCGCCCGCCACGGCGTCGTGAGGGCCACCACGGCCAGGGTCGCGATCCCGAGCCCGGCGCACACCAGCCCGGCCTGCCGCGCCGCGGTATGCCCCGTGGCGCTGTCGCCCGGAGTCGCGTCGGTGCCGGGCGCGTCTGTGCCGGGCGCGTCCGCTCCGCGGGCCGCGTCCCCCACCTGGCCGTCGTTCGTCACATGATCCCCCTACGCCAGCTTCTCACGCACGTACGCGCGCCACCCCGCCGTCAGCCGCGCGGCCGGGAGTCCGGCGGCGGTCAGCGCGCGGGCGGCGCCCCGCGTCCTGGCATCACGGTAGAGCCTCACCAGCGTGTCCTCCCCACGCCGCTCGGCGACGTACCGGCAGGCGAGCCACGCCTCCTGGTAGACCGCCGCCAGCCGGGCCGAGCCGGGCGCGAAATCGCCGGGCTCGGGCAGCCGGCGCGGCGGCCGCGACGCCCGGACCTCCGCGGCCAGCTCGGCGGCGGCCACAGGCACGCTCAGGCCGGCGTCGCGGTAGGCGACGTAGTCGGCGAATCCCTCGTACAGCCACGGCGGCAGCCCGCCGGTGCCGGCGGCGACGTGGGTGAGCTCGTGGGTGAGCACGACGTCGCGGCCGGTGGGGGTGAGGCGGTCGAACGTGCCGGGGACCACGACGACGCGGCTTCCGTCGGCCACGGCGGCCAGCCCCTCGACGTCCGCCACGCCGGCCAGGCGCGCGGCCTCGGCGGCGGAGGCGGGCACGAGCACGAGGGGCCGCACGGACACGCTGAGAACGCCGGAGACGCGCTCCGCCGCGGTGTCGGCCCGGCGCGCGAGATCCTGGAGCAGGCTCGGATCGGCCCGGTGTCCCAGCACGAGTGATCGGGCGCCCCGTGCCGCCCGCGTCTCGCCGGGCCACGGCTCGCCCCCTGTCCCGCCGAGCCCGACGGCACGATCCGCCTGAGCAGGCTCACGGGCCGGCGAGGACGCGGCGGCCAGCGCGAGCAGGGGCGCCACCCCCGCCAGCACGGCTCGACGACTCACCCGGGCGGACACGCTGTCCGATCGTACCCGGCCACCCGCCCGCTGTTCGTTCCCGAACGCGCGAAGACCCCGTCCCCAACCCGGGACGGGGTCTTCGTGCGTGCTCACAGGCCGGGACGTACCGCCCCCACGAACGACGACTTGCGCCATCCGCTGATCTTCTCGACGCGTACCGTCAGACCTGTCCGCGGCGAATGGACCATCTTGCCGTGGCCGACGTACATGCCCACGTGACCGAGCCCCCGGAAGAACATCAGGTCACCCGGCTGGAGGTTCTTCCAGGAGACCTTCTTCTTGATGCGTGCGTACTGGCTGTTCGTCACGCGGGGAATGCTCACGCCGGCCTTCTTCCAGGCGTACTGGACCAGTCCGGAGCAGTCGAACGCGCCAGGGCCGGTGCCGCCGTAACGGTACGGGTCACCGATCTGCGCCTTGGCGACGGCGACGGCCGCATGGGCCTTCGCCTGCTGCCGGACGGCCTTGGAGGCCTTCGCCGTCTTGCCGGCCGCCGTCTTCACGGACGCGGCGGCTGTGCCCGCCGAAACCGTGGAAAGACTGGCCGTGGTGCTCGTCGTCCCTGCCGCCTGGGCCGCCGGAGCATGGAGGACCAGACCTCCGGCCGTCACGGTCATGGTGAGAGCGACGCCGCTCAGGGCGATTCGGGACAGACGGGGGTTGTGCGAGTGGGTAGACAGGATTTCTCCTTGGATCTTCCACGAACGCCTACCGGGTTAGCTGACGGATTCGGGCCTGGAAGTCGCCCTACGGCGCGTTACGCGCCGATTCACCCCTGATCCCGCTCGGGATCGCTGGGTCCCCGGCTCCGTGCCTCCTGGCTGCACGGACTCGGCAGGCCACCACCGCAACAAGTACGGATATTTACGGCGGCGACCGATGGATTGCTATCTCGTCCACATCGGTGGGACCGATGTTGGTTCGCGGCGCCATGGCTTGTTCGCCGCGACGCCAGAAGTTACGCCGAGATGTCATGAAACGGCAAAGCGTGGGTCAAGCTGTAAAGATCGCCATAAGGTGTCAGTAAAGGGACGACTCCCAGCTAGCCACCATGATTCGTTACGCAAATGTGACTCTGCTCACACTTGACGAATCAGGCGCCTGTCAGGACTCTTTCGTCACATTTGTCAGGTTTGTCCCCGGCAGGACGGCAGGCCACGTGACCATGACCGGTCACGGACCGCTTCAGTTCTTCACTTGCGTTCCCGTCACGAGACGCGCGCACGGCCGCTACACTGCCTCGCCACAGCGAGGCAGTGTCTTCGGTTCAGAGTGAGAGGATGCGCCGCGTGGCGCGCTACGGGCGGATGGCGCCGACGAGGGCGCCGCCGTACGAGGAGAGGGTGGCGACCTTGACGACGTCGCCCGTCTGCGGCGCGTGAACGATCTGGCCGTTGCCCGCGTAGATGCTCACGTGGCCGAGTCCCGAGCTGAAGATGAGGTCCCCGGGCTGCAGCGCGTTCAGCGCCACCCTGCGCGAGGCGCCCCACGCCCACTGCTGCCAGGTGGTGCGCGGCAGCGAGACGCCGGCCGCGCGCCACGACGCCTGCGTCAGCCCCGAGCAGTCCCAGCCGCCGGGGCCCGTGCCGCCGAACACGTACGGCTTGCCCACCTGCGAGTACGCGAACCGGAGCACGGCCGCCGCGTTGCCCGAGGCCGCGCCGGTGTACTTGATGCCGGTGCTGTTCGGGTCGCCCACCCGGTAGGCGCCGAGCCGGTCGAGCAGCTTCTTCTGCTGGGCGATGAGCTTGAGGACCTCGGCGCGCTCCTTGCGGACCGCGTCGCGCTCCTTGTCGGCGGCGGCCAGGGCCTCCTCGGCCTTGTCACGCTCGGCCTTGAGGCCGCGGTTCTCCCGGTCGAAGGCGGTGAGCTTGTCAGCGCGCTCCCGGGTCACCTGGTCGGCCAGGGCGAGGCCGCCCAGGGTGTTCATGGGATCGTCGGAGCCGATCACGCCGGGCATGGAGGTGACGTCGCGGCCCAGCTTGTAGCTGTTGACGGCCATCGAGATCACCTGCTCGCGCAGGTCGGCCACGGTCGCGAGCTTGCGCTTGTAGCTGTCGTTGAGCTCGGTGTAGGCGGACTGGGCCTTCTTGTGGTTCTCGGTCGCCGTGTTGTAGCGGTCGACGACCTTGTCGGCCTTGTCGTTGAGCTTGGCGAGCTTCGCCTTGGCCTGCTTGATCGTGGGCTTCGGCGCGGCCTGGGCTCCACCTGTCGGCGAAAGCAGCAACCCGATCGCGAGACACGCGACCATCGGCACCCGGCCCAAACTCACAGCGTCGCCTCCAAGGGATCATACCTGGGGCGAAATAGTACAGAAGTTAAGGTGTTGATCTCACCTAAACGCCAGATTCCTTATACCGTCGCTTTGCCGTCCAGCCGCTACGTCCGGATCGCGCCCTGCTCAAGTCCGGCCCGCGGTCTACGCGCAGCCCAGCCCTCGGTCTACGCGCAGCCCAGCTCGCGGTTTACGCGCGGCCCAGCCTGCGGAGCAGCAGTGCCGACGGTACGGGGCGGGCGCCCATCCTGCGGACGGATTCGGCCACCTCGCGGTCGGAGGACACCACGGCGATGGCCCGGCCGGGCGGCTCGGCGCGGACGAGCTGGCGGATGAGGTCGTCGGCGATCTCCCCCGGCGCGCTGAACAGCACGCGCACCCCGCGCGGCGCCACCACCTGGACCGGCGCGTTCAGCTCGGCCCCGTCGAAGACCACGGTCACCTCGACGCGGGTCTGCGCGACGAGCCCGCCGAGCCCGGTCATGAGCCGGTTGCGCTGGTCGGCCAGCGTGAGGGTGCCGTAGCCGGCCTTGGTCACGTTGTAGCCGTCGATGATCAGGTGGACCTGGGGCAGCGCGAGGAGCTGGTCGAGGAGCTGCGGGTCGTCGTCGGCCAGCGCGCGGGCCGGCACTCCGCGCACGCTGGGACGCTCGCCGGTGACGGCCGCCACCGAGTCGGCGGGCCTGCTGATCATGGTGGGCAGGGCCAGCTCCCTGCGCAGCCCGGCGGAGGCGTCCTGGAGGGCGTCGAGCAGCACCCGGATGCGGGCGTCCTCGATGCTGCGGCCCTCGCGGGCGGCCCGGCGCGAGGCTTCGAGCTGTTTCTCGGCGTCGGCCAGCCGCTCGCGCAACCGCCGCAGCTCGGCCTCGCCCGCGCTGCCCGCCGCCGAGGCCGTCGACCGCGCCTCCTCGGCGAGCTGCTCCATCTCCTCGGCGCGCCGCTGCGCCTCCCTGGACTTCTCCCGGGCCTCATGGAGGCGGCGGCGCAGGTCGGAGTTCTCCGTGCGGGCGGCCTTGAGCTGCTCGCGCAGCCGGTCGGTCTCCTCCTTGGCGGCGCTCTTCTGGGCGGCGAGCTGCTCGCGCAGCCGGGACACGACCTCCTCGCGCTCGGACCCCTCGGCGGCCACGGCGGACCGTTCGAGGTCGGCGCGGGCGGCCTCGACCATGTCGGCCCAGCCGGGCGGGCGGGTGAGGTAGGCGGCGGCCGCCACGAGCACGGGGTCGGCGGCGGGCGGCACGTGGCCGTCCACCAGCGAGGCGGCCAGCTCCGGCCAGCCCGCCGCGACCGACTCGGCGACCAGCTCGCGGAACTCCTTGTCGTTCTCCAGCTGCGCGGCGATCGGGGCGCTGCCCAGGCGGGCGCGCTTGCGCGGGTCGAACTTGGCGATGCCCCGCAACGGGGCCGGCACGGACGCAGCGGGCATCGAGCCGAGGACCTGGGCTGCCAGGTCGACGACGTTCAGCCGCACCGGCTCGGGAAGCGGGCGAGACAGGCCTTCACCCGCTGAGCTCATCCCACTGTCCCTTCGTGACATGCCCTTTCAGACAAGGGTACGGCTGCCCCGTACCTGACCGTAACGCTCGCCCCACGTGGACAAGCGCTTGCTAGGGGTATACCACTGGGGCGGGACCGGAACTCACCCGAGGAGGCCGCCGTGACGGAGGAGATGCGGACGTCCACCCGTGACCTGGGCCGGCTCCGCGACCGGATGGCGTCCTGGCTGGCCGGCCGCACCGGCGGCCCGGTGGACGTGTCGGAGCTCTCGCGGCCCGCGGCCAACGGCATGTCCAGCGAGACGGTCTTCTTCACCGCCTCCTGGCCGGGCCGGCGGCACGCACGGTGCGTGGCCCGGCTGGCGCCGGCGGCCGAGGCGGTACCCGTCTTCCCCCGTTATGACCTGGGGGCCCAGTTCGAGGTGATGCGGCTGGCCCGGGACCGGGCCGGGATCCCGGCGCCGAGGGCGCTGTGGTTCGAGCCGGACCCGGCGCCGCTGGGCACGCCGTTCTTCGTCATGGAGCGGGAGGACGGGGACGTGCCGCCGGACGTCATGCCGTACACGTTCGAGGGCTGGCTGCTCGACGCGCCACCAGGACGGCGGCGCGTCCTGCAGGACGCGACGGTACGGCTCCTCGCCGCGCTGCACGACGCGCCGTTCACCCGCGAGGACCTCTCGGTCCTGTCCCCCACCGGCGTACGGCCCTCACGCGCGGACGAGCGGCCCTCGTACGGCGACGAGCGGGCCCTGGGCGGCGGAGAGCGGCCCTCGTACGGCGGGGAGGGCTTCGCCGGCGACGAGGGGGGAGGCGGCGTGCGGGGCGGCGGGCTGCGGGCGCACGTGGACGCGCAGCGCGCCTACTACGCGTGGGCGCACGGTGACCACCCGATCCCGCTGCTGGAGCGCGCCTTCGGCTGGCTGGAGGCGCACTGGCCCGACGACCCGGGCCCCGACGTCCTCACCTGGGGCGACGCCCGCATCGGGAACGTGATGTACCGGGACTTCCGGCCGGTCGCCGTGCTCGACTGGGAGATGGCCGCCGTGGGGCCGCGCGAGCTGGACCTGGCCTGGATGATCTTCCTGCACCGGTTCTTCCAGGACCTCACGGAGGCGATCGGCCTGCCGGGGCTGCCGGACTTCATGCGCGGGGACGACGTGTGCCGCACGTACCAGGCACTGACGGGTCACACGCCGGCGAACATGGACTTCCACCTGACGTACGCGGCGCTCAGGCACGGGGTGATCATGGCCCGGGTGTGGCGACGCCGCGTCCACTTCGGCGAGCAGCCCATGCCGGACGACCCGGACGACCTGGTCATGCACCGCAGCACACTGGAACGCATGCTGGAAGCCTGACCCACCCTGGACGGCCGGCCCCGCACCACTCCCCAGGCGCGGTCACGTCCCGCTACCCGCGCCGGTGCTCCCCCGACCCGGCGTCGTGGACCAGCAGGGCGATCTGCACCCGGTTGTTGAGCCCCAGCTTGGTGAGGATGCGCGAGACGTGCGCCTTGACCGTGGCGACGCTCATGTACAGGTCGGCCCCGATCTCGGCGTTGGACCGGCCCTGACCGACGGCCGTCGCCACCTCCCCCTCGCGCTCGCTCAACCGGTCGAGCAGCGCCCGGGCCCGCCCCGCGCGGCTCTCGGCGCCTCCGCCCGACACGTGGGTGATGAGCTGCCGGGTCACCGCCGGCGACAGGATCGGCTCCCCCGCCGACACCTTCCGGATCGCCCCGACCAGCTCGGCGGGCGCGATGTCCTTCAGCAGGAATCCCGCCGCCCCGGCCCGCAACGCCCGCAGCACCTGGGCGTCGGCGTGGAACGTCGTCAGGACCACGACCTCGGGCGGCTCCCTGGTGGCGCGCAGCGCCTCGGTGGCGGCGAGGCCGTCGACGTCCGGCATACGGATGTCCATGAGGACCACGTCGGGACGGTGCTCGGCGACCAGAGGCGGTACCTGGGACCCGTCACCGGCCTCGCCGACGATGCGGATGTCGTCCGCGCCGCCGAGGATCATCGCCAGCCCCGCCCGGACGAGCGGATCGTCGTCCACGATGAGCACCTTGATCGTCATGGCGTCCATCATGACCGGCCCCCGCCACCGGTCCGGACGCCCACCACGGCCACCGATTCCACCCTCACACCAGCCCCTTCCTCCCTCACGGCCGCAATCCACAGCTCGTCGTCACGATCCCGGACGACGGTCACGACGCCCACGGCAGCCACGCGTGCAGGCGGAAGTCGCCCCCCGCCACCGACCCGAACTCCAGTCGGCCACCCGCCAGCCCGACCCGCTCGGTGAGCCCGATGAGCCCCGCTCCCGCTCCCGGGAGGCGCGGGCTCTGCCGGGCCCACACCGCGTTGCGCGCCTCGACCGTCACTCCGTCGCCGGGCCGCCCTGCGACGGTCACGCCCACCGGCGCGCCGCCCGCGTGCTTGCGCGCGTTGGTGAGCGCCTCCTGGACGACCCGGTAGACGGTACGGCCGAGCGCGTCCGGCACCGCGGCGTCTCCCCCGCCGGCGGCCCGGGCCGCGTCCCCGTCGAACCCGTTCATCGTGAAGGACACCTTCATGCCCGCCTGCCGGCACTCCTCGACCAGGGAACGCAGGTCGGCCAGCGTGGGCTGGGGCGGGAGAGGCACGGGACCGTTCTCGTCGCCGGAGGAGGACGGGTGGCGCAGCACGCCGATCACCTCGCGCAGATCCTGGAGCGCCTGGTGGGCGCTGTCGCGGATGGCGCCGGCGGCCCGGGAGATCTCCTCGGGCGGCGCGCCGGGCCGGAACTCCAGCGCGCCCGCGTGCAGGCTCAGCATGGAGATGCGGTGGGCCAGCACGTCGTGCATCTCGCGGGCGATCCGCTCGCGTTCGAGCCGTTTGGCCTCGTCGGCCGCGATGACCGCGCGCTGCCGTAACGACCAGACGAGCTGCCGCCGGGCCCGTACGACCACACCCCAGGCGAACACCGTCAGCAGGATCGCCACGGTCAGCGTCGCCGTCCCGGCCGGCCCCAGCTCGGGATCGGGCCGGAGCAGCGCGTACGGGGCGATGGTCACGAAGCCGAGCGCGGCGACCAGCCCCGACACCTTGAACGGCCGGTGCACCGCCACCGTGAACAACCCCACCACGGCCGCGCCGCCGACCATCAGCAGGTACGTCGACAGCACCCCGGTCACCACGGCCAATCCCACCGGCCACCGGCGGCGCAGCCACACCGCCACGCACGACAGCACCCCGGCGACCTGCTCGGTCACCACCAGCGCCCGCGGTATGCCCTCCAGCTCGGGCGCCGTCATCAGCGTGATGCCGCACGCGGCCAGGAACATGAGGATGTCCACGATCCAGTCGCGGGTGGAGCGTCGCACGGGCCGCCCGGCGGAGCCGTCGCCCAGGAGGACGGACGGCAGGGCCCAGCGGTATTCGTGGTGGTCGCTCACATGTCCCGAGGTTAGGGGGTCGGCCGGCGGGCGGACAGCGACCAAAGTCGATACACCGCGCGACCTCCGGCGGACGCGCCGGGCTCGCCGGCCGCGCCATGGTCGGTGACATGGAACGTCACGACGAACATCCGGTGCCACGGCCGGACACCTTCCCTGACCCGCGCCCGCCCCGTCGGCGAGCGGCGCGGACGGGGGCGCAGGCGGGGATCGGGGCCGAGGCGGGGACGGGGGTGGCCGGGGTGGCGTTGAGGCCACCGCGTCACCGGGCCGATCCGCGTGCCGTCAGGTGGTGGACGGCGCAGGCGCTCATGCTGGCCGTCCCGGTGGCGGGCGGGACCGTGGCGGCGTACTGGCTGTTCACCGGGCATCCGGTCGTGCTGGGCGTGCTGGTGGCCGGGTTCGCGGGCTGCTGCCTGGTGCTGGCCGTGGCCGGGCCGCGCGCGTCGTACCGGAGGGAGCGCTGGGAGGTGACCGCCGAGGCGGTGTACACGCGCAAGGGCTGGATCACCCACACCTGGCGGGTGGCGCCGATGTCGCGCATCCAGACGGTCGACACCGCGCGGGGGCCGGTGCAGCGGCTGTTCGGGCTGGCGGACGTGACGGTGACCACGGCGTCGGCCGCGGGACCGATCACGATCGAGGGGCTGGACCACGAGCTGGCCGCCGAGCTCGCGGCCCGGCTGACCGCGATCACGCAGGCCACGCCGGGGGACGCGACATGACCTGGCGTCGTCTGCCCGGGCGGAGCGTGGGGGTCTCGGCGGTGCTGTCCCTCGGCGCCGTGGTGGCCGTGGACGTGGTCGTGGTGCGGGTGCTGCACGGAGCCGACCGGCCGTGGGGCGCGGTCGCGGCCGTGGCGGCGGTGGCCGCCGTCCTCATCGTGGCGGCTGTCGTCGCGTACGACGTGACACGGCTGCGCGTGACGCGCTGGCGGCTCACGCGGGACCGCCTGGAGCTGCGCTCCGGCGTGCTGTCGCGCCGGCACCGGTCGGTGCCGCGCGACCGGGTCCGCAGCGTGGACCTGCGCGCCGATCCGGTACGGCGGGCGTTCGGGCTGGCCGTCGTCAGGATCGGCGCGGGCGGCCATGGGGACGAGCGCACCGAGCTGACCCTGGACCCGCTGACGAGGGCCGAGGCCGAGTCGCTGCGCCGGGCCCTCCTGTCGGGCGCCCCCGCCGGCCCCTTCCTCCCGGCCACGGGCTGGGAGGACCTGCCGTCGGCGAGCACGTCCACCGGCCCGGGAGGCGGTCGGGCGACCGGCGACCGGGACGCCGGGCGCATCGGGGGCGCCGTCGGGGCTGAGACCGTCGGGGCGGGGGCCGTCGAGGTGGTGGCGCGGTTGCGGTGGTCGTGGGTCCGGTACGCGCCGCTGACCGTGTGGTCGTTCGCCGGGGCCGCGATCGTGCTCGGGGTGCTGTACAAGCCGCTCGACGCGCTCGGGGTGGAGGTGTTCTCCGGCGAGACGGCGGGCGTCGTGTGGGACTGGCTGACGGAGCGGCCCTGGGTGACGGTCCCGCTGGTGGTCGCGGGCAACGTGGTGGCCGGCGTGACGGGAGCGCTGCTGATCTTCGTGGAGTCGTGGGGCGGCTACCGCCTGGAACGCGAGCCCGGCCGCCCTGGATCGGCCACGGCCACCGGCCCGGACCGGGTGCGAAGCCCGGCTGCTGACCCGGCGCGGCGGGACGGGCGGTGGCGGGTGCGGCGGGGGCTGCTGACCAGCCGGTCGCTCACGCTGGACGAGGAGCGGCTGCGGGGCGTGGAGATCCGCGAGCCGCTGCTGCTGAGGCTCGGAGGCGGGGCCCGTGTCAAGGCGGTGGCCACCGGCCTGGGCAAGGCCGAGGAGGGCGAGACGGAGGACGTGGCGGCGCTCACTCCGCCCCTGCCCCGCGGCGAGGCCGCGCGCGTGGCGGCCCGGATCGCGGGCGGACCCCTTCCTGAGCCCCTTCCGCACCCGGTGGCCGCCCGGCGCAGGCGGGTGCGGAGGGCGCTGGCCGCCGTCGTCGCACCGGTCGCGGCGCTCGCGATCGCCGTGGCGGTGCTCTCCCGCTCCGGCTGGTCCTGGGCGTCGGAGGCGGGGGTTTGGGCGCGGGCCGCGTCCACGGAGGCGTGGGTCTGGGGTGTGGCGGCCTCCGTCACGGCGACGGCTCTGGCGGCCGCGCTCTGGCTGGCCGTGGCCGGTTACCGGGGACTGGGGCACGCGCTCGGCGGGCGCCACCTGGTCGCCCGGTCGGGTGCGGTGGTGCGCCGGACCGTCGCGCTCGACCTCGGCGGCATCGTGGGCTGGACGATCACTCAGTCGTACGTCCAGCGCCGCGCCGGGCTGCTGACGGTCTCGGCCACGACGGCCGCGGGCGACGGCCACTACGACGTCGTCGACGTGGGCTGTGACGCCGGCCTGGAGCTCGCGGCAGGGGCCGTGCCCGGCCTCCTCGACCCGTTCCTGGTCCGCACCGGGGGCCCCGAGGGGTGAGCGGGCGAATGCCACCGGACGGAGGGGGCCTCGCGCGCGCGGGCCCGGCTCCCGACGGGCGGGCGCGCGCGAGGCGGTGTGAGTCGCGGGATCCCCCACGGCTTGCCCGCGCCCCTGTCACGGTCAAGCGAGATCACGCGGCTCACGCTGTTACGCGATCAACGCTATTTGCCCCGCTTGCAGATCAGTTGCAGGCCCGTAAACCCTTCGCGTCAACCGTCCAGGTGTATGCCGTTTCGCCGTCTCCGGAAGGCACGCGGTCATGGCGCGTCGCGCCCGGGTGGACGCCGGTCACCTGCCCGTGGGTACGCCGCGCTCGGGGCCCCTTGCCGGTCGCCCGGCCCGGCGACGTGGTGCCGGGCCCGCCCGAACCGGGATGGGCAGGGCCGGGGCAGGTCAGCCGCCGCCGGGCCCGCCTTCCAGTCCCGCCAGGTAGGCGCGGGACACCGCGAGCGCGCCCGCGACGGCCTCCTTGCTCGGCATGAGGCGCACCTTGGGGGAGTTGGTCGGCTCGCTGTCGGGCCGTTGCTGCCCCGCGTAGTCCACCGTCACGACCAGCGCCCCCTTCTGGATCGTCACCGTCGCGCTGCCCGCGAAGATCGCCCCGCGCCGGTAACTGATGTACTGGCTGTAGGCGGCGTCCCCCATGCCCTTGATGTCGCTCAGCTTGGCCCAGTCGACGTCGCGCGAGTCGAGGTCCTCCACGGACTTTGCCCCGCCGCGCCGGCTCGCGTAGAAGGTCTTGGCGGCGCCGGCGTCGGGGGCGCCCGCGCGGTTCGTGAACCGGTGCGTGGTGATCAGCACGCTGCGGGTCTTCGTGACATCGTCACCGGCGTCGATCTTGCGGTTGAGCCAGCGGCACTCGTTCTGGGCATCCGCCCCCGTGCCACCGCCCGTCGCCCTGGTCTCCGCGCCCGGCACCAGCTCGGTCGCGGCCTTCCCCGCCGCCACGCAGTCGGCGGGCATCGCCGCGAGCTGCGTCGGCGAGGGCGTGGGCGTCGCCGACGCCGAGGGGGCCGTAGGCGTGGCGGAGGGCACCTTGAGCGGCTGGGCCAGCACGTCGGGGTGCTGTGCCTTCCACGCGGCCACGCCCTTGGCGATCTGCCCGGCGAGTCCGGTGACCTCGCGGATGGCGTTGTCCTCGGTGACGGACTGGACGGTGTCGCTGCTGAAGATCTGGGCGTCCTTGCGCTGCTGGTTCGCCTGGTACTTGACCTGGATGGTCATGTCGGCGACCCGGGCGTGGGCCTCGCCGTACGAGTACCACAACACGTTGCCCGAGCGGCGCCACACGTACTGGGCGAAAGCGCCGTCACCCACCCCCTGGATGTCCCTGACCTTGGAGGTGTAGTCCTTCTCGCCCTTCTTGAGGGTCGGCTTGGCGGTCTCGCCGTACTTGGCGCTGCTGTAGTCGATGTCGAACGAGTTCTGGGCCATGGAACGGCCGGTCTTCGCGCCGTCGCCGCGGTGCTGATCGACCTTGACCTCGACCTGGCGGCTGCGCCAGTACTCGCCGAAGGAGATCCGCTGGTTCACCCAGGTGCAGTTGAAGGTGATCGTGTACTCGCCGGACCTGGAGTCGGCGGTGACCGTCGCCTGCGGCACGAGCCGGTCGACCGTCTCCTTGGGCAGCATGGCGCACACATCGGGGCCGGTCACGGCGGCCGCCTTCTGGGCGGAGGACTTGGCGGCGGGCTGCTCCGAGGCGGACGTCCTGCCGAACACGAGGTAGGCGCCGCCTGCCACGCCAGCCAGCAGGACCGCGACGCCGGCGGCCACGGCGGGCATCACCCAGGGGCGGCGCGCCTTCGGACGGCCGTCCGGACGGCCTCCCGGGCGGTTCTCGGGGCGGTTCGCCGAGCTGGGGGACGCGCCGGTGGGGACGTCCACGCCCACGAAGGACGGCGCGGTGTCCGACGCACCGCCCCCGGGCTGGCCGTACGCGGCGCCGGGAGCCCCCGGCGCGGGCGGACCGTACTGACCGTACTGGCCGGGTGGGCCGTACTGGCCCGGCGGGCCGTACTGGCCGGGCGGACCGGGCGGGCCGGGCGGACCGTACTGGCCCGGTGGTGGATCCTGGCCCGCCGGAACGCTCGGCGGCGGGCC
Organism: Nonomuraea sp. NPDC005501; assembly: GCF_040605905.1. Taxonomy (NCBI): domain Bacteria; kingdom Bacillati; phylum Actinomycetota; class Actinomycetes; order Streptosporangiales; family Streptosporangiaceae; genus Nonomuraea; species Nonomuraea sp. NPDC005501. The sequence continues at coordinate 14,324 of NZ_JBEXDT010000073.1, forward strand.
GCCGTACGGGGAGCCGGGCGCGCCCGGGTCCCCGTACGGGCCGGCGGGCGGGACGGGGAACGGCCCGGCAGGTGCACCGGGGGCGGGCCAGAGGGGCGGACCGGGCTGCGGCCCTGACTGAGGACCCGGAAGCGGCCCGGCCTGAGGACCCACAGGCGGCCCAGCTTGAGGACCCAGAGGCGGCCCGGTCTGAGGACCCCAAGGCAGCCCGGCCTGCGGACCCGAAAGCGGCTGGCCCGACGGGCCTGCCGGAGGGCCGGGAGGGGGCGTGGCGGGAGGCCAGACCGGCGTCCCAGCGGGCGGCCCCACCGAGGGACCGCTGTGAGGACCTGAGGGCGGACCGGCTTGCGGCGTGGCGGGCGGGACCGGCGGGGGCGGGGTGGCCGGGCGGCCCTCGTACGGTCCCGCCTGCGGCTCCCAGGGCGTGAACGGCGGCCCCGCCGGTGACCAGCCTGGAGGCTCGGACGGCCCGCCCGGCCCCGGCTGGGGGTTGGGCGGCGGCTCATTCCGGTTACCGGCATTCACGAGGCACTCCTGGGGATTCGCCATGACATGCGACTGAACATGTTAGTGAAACCCGTGATGCGGCACTTCCTGATCCGCCGAGAGGGGCGCCGCCGCGACCCGAGGCCGTCATCCCTTGAGTGACGCCACCAGCTCCCGCGCCACGGCGAGCGCCGGCTCCTTGCCGCCCGTGGCGTCCTTCATCGGCACCTCCTCGCGGTGCAGGATCACCTCGCCCATGAGGTTGCTCAGGCGGAACAGCAGGACGTCGTTCGTCCGCCCCTCCTGGTCGGTGGGGAAGAGCTCGAACGAGGTCTGCCCGAACGCCGCCTCGCCCACCCCCGCCACGTCCTGGCCCTTCCCGGTGACGGTGCGGAACGTCGTTCCCATCGCGGCCCCCCTGCTGGCACGCTCGCTGGCGTACCTGCGCGCGGCCACCGCGGGGCCGCTGAGGTCGCCGGTCGGCTGCTCGGCCCAGAGCCGGACGGTCAGCTTGCGCGCCGGGCCGGAGACCCCGTTGAGCCGCCACTCGCACCAGCCGGGCAGGGGCACCTGGCGCTTCACCGGCCCGTCCAGCAGCTCGGCGGCCCGGGCGTCACTGATCGCCCCGCACGGGTCGGGCGCCTTCGCGAACCTTCCCACCTCGGGCGTCCCCTTGAGCGCCGCGAGGCCGTACCAGCCGCCCGCGGCCAGCAGCAGAGCCGACACGACCGCCACGGGAGCCCGCCACCAGCGGCGACGGCGCCGGGCGGGCTCGGCCACGGCGCTCAGCCGCTCCCGGACCTCGCCCGCCGACGGCCGCGCCGCCGGGTCCTTGGCGAGCATCTCCATGAGCAGCGCCCCGAGCTCCGGACCCGCTTGCTCCGGGAACGGCGGGTCGTGCAGCAGCACCGCCGCCGCCACGGCGGCCGGCATGGCCCGCTCGAACGGCGCCCTGCCCTCGGCTGCCGTGTAGAGAGCCGCGCCCAGTGACCACAGGTCGGAGGAGGAGCCGGCGGCCCGCTGGTTCAGCCGTTCGGGCGCCATGTAGCCGAGCGAGCCGGCGCCCGAGACCGCACCCGGACCCGCGCCGTCCGGGCCGTACAGGGGCACGGCGATGCCGAAGTCGGTGAGCATCGCGGAGCCGTCGGAGTCCAGCAGGATGTTGGCCGGTTTGACGTCGTGGTGCAGCATGCCGTTCAGGTGCGCGGTCTCCAGCGCCGACAGCACCCGCAGCCCGACGCGCGCCACCTCGCCGGGCGGGAGCGGTCCGAGCTCCTTGACGACCTTGTCCAGCGACCGTCCGACGACCAGGTCCATGATGATCCACGGCTGGTCGCCGTCGAGCACCACGTCGTGGACCATCACGATCGCCGGGTCGCGCAGCCGTCCGGCGGACCTGGCCTCGTGGATGGCGCGGTCGGCGAACGCGGCCCGCTCCTGAGGGGTGAGACCCCCCGGGACGCGCACCTGCTTGACCGCGACCTGCCGGTCGAGCGTCTCGTCGATGGCCCGCCAGACCGTGCCGGCGCCGCCCTCGCCGAGCCGCTCCACCAGGCGGTAGCGGCCGGCCAGCCGGTAGGGCTCAGCCCGCACGGCGCAACGCCTGCTCGGTGACCCGCGCCGCGTCCAGCGCGGTGTTCCTGATGTCCGCGTCGGTGGGCCGGTTGCCCAGGTCGGAGTACTCGACCCGGACCACGAGGTTGGCCAGCCGGTAGTAGATGTGGGCGGAGTGCACCCGGCCCGTCGATCCCTTCAGCTCGTAGCCGAACGCCTCCTCGCCGACCCCGCTGACCGCGTGGACCGGGGTGAGGGTCGCCTTGTTGAAGCCCTTGGCGCCGATTTCGGGCCAGGTCCAGTCGATCTGCTGGTGTGTGTACCTGCCCCAGTAGACCCGCTGGTTCTCGAACAGGGTGTGAGCCGACGTCCGGGTCATCGACCACGGGTCGGCCGTGTCGGAGTCCTTCTGGAGCTGAAGCCCGAGGCCGCGCCCCTGAATGGCCCAGCCGCAGGTCGGGCCGTCCTGGTTCGAACTCCGCTTGCCGTCCGGGGGTTTCTGCAGGCGCAGGAGACGGCTCACGTCCTCACGCGGCAGCAGCGCGCACGCGTCCATCGGAACGGCGAACGCCTCGGGGAGGCCGTCGCCCTGCTGGCGTACGAGGAAGAAGGCACCCGTGCCCACGGCGGCGAGCAGGACCGCCACGGCCGCGGCGCCCCACAGGAGCCCCTTGCGGCGGCCCGGCAACCGGCGGGGTGCCGTGATCTCCTGCGTGGACGTGAGACGGGGGGCCTGGCCGGCCATGACCTGCCGCAGCGCGTCGCGGGCGGTCCGCGCGTCGGGCCTGTTGAACGGGTGACGCGCGGTCAGCGCGGCGATCACCGGCCCGATGGGACCGGCCGTCTCGGGCGGCGGCGTGGTGAGCGTGGCCGTGATCCGCTCGCTCGCCGTGCCGCCGTACATCGGCCGGCCCTCGACCGCGTAGAACAGGGTGGCCCCGACCGACCACAGGTCGCTGGCCGGGCCGCCCGGGTCGCCGTCCAGCCGCTCCGGCGCGATGAACCCCGGCGAGCCGATCGTCAGCCCCTGCTCGGTGAGGGCGGCCTGGCCCTCCTGACGGGCGATGCCGAAGTCGGTGAGCACCACCCGGCCGCCGTCGGTGATGAACACGTTGCCCGGCTTGACGTCGCGGTGCTGCAGCCCCTGCGCGTGGGCGGCGGCCAGCGCCTCCAGCAGGTCGGCGCCGATCCGCGCCGCGTGCTCCTGCGGCATCGGGCCGTGCCGCTTGACGACGTCGGCCAGGGTGCCGCCGCGCAGCAGCTCCATCACCAGCCACGGGCGGCCGTACTCGACGATGACGTCGTGCAGCGCCACGATTCCGGGATGGCGCAGCCGCGCGGTGGCCTGCGCCTCCCGCACGGCGCGCGTGACGAGTTCGTTCCGCTCCCCGTCGGGCAGGCCCTCGGGCAGCGTCAGCTCCTTGACCGCCACCTCGCGGTCGAGCATCTCGTCCCTGGCCAGCCACACCTTCCCCATGCCGCCGGAGCCGAGCGGGCGGATCAGGGAGTAGCGACCGGCGAGTCTTCCGCCAGACATAACCGGAAGACTAACTAATGATCATGATGAAGGGTTATTCGTCCGGTCCTTCTCAGGGGGTCCTTCTGAGCGGGTCCTTGTCGGGGCGGGCGCGCAACTGTCGGTGGCCGACTCTATGGTCTTGGATCGTGGACGCGGTACAAGGCACACTCGACGAGCTCGGCACCCCGCTGAGTGACGTCACGTTCGTGGTGTTCGACCTGGAGACGACCGGCGGCTCGCCCGCCGAGCACGCGATCACCGAGATCGGCGCGGTCAAGGTGCGGGCCGGCGAGGTGCTGGGCGAGTTCTCCACGCTGGTCGACCCGGGCGGCCCGATCCCGCCGTTCATCTCGGTGCTCACCGGGATCACCGACGCCATGGTCGTGGCCGCGCCCCGCATCGAGGCGGTGCTGCCGAGCTTCCTCGAGTTCATCCGGGGCACGACGCTGGTCGCGCACAACGCGGGCTTCGACACCCGCTTCATCAAGGCGGCCTGCGCCGACCACGGCTACCCCCCTCCGGCCAACCCGGTGGTCGACACCGTCGACCTGGCCCGCCGGGTGCTGACCCGCGACGAGACGCCCAACGCCAAGCTGGGCACGCTGGCCAAGTTCTTCCGCAGCCCCGCCGAGCCGTGCCACCGCGCCCTGCAGGACGCCAGGGCCACCGTGCACGTGCTCCACGGGCTGATCGAGCGGGCGGGATCGTTCCAGGTCCACACGCTGGAGGAGCTCAAGTCGTTCGTCCGCGCGCCCACCCCCGAGCAGCAGCGCAAGCGTCACCTCGCCGAGTCGGTGCCCCACTCCCCCGGCGTCTACCTGTTCGAGGACGAGCGCGGCGAGGTCCTCTACATCGGCAAGAGCACCAACCTGCGCAACCGCGTGCGCTCCTACTTCACCGCGAGCGAGACCCGGCCGCGCATCCGCGAGATGATCGGCATCGCCGAGCGGGTCCGCCACATCGTGTGCGCCACGGCATTAGAGGCCGAGGTACGCGAGCTGCGCCTGATCGGCGGCGCCAAGCCCCGCTACAACCGCCGCTCCCGGTTCCCCGAGAAGGTCGTCTGGCTCAAGCTCACCCAGGAGCCGTTCCCCCGGCTGTCGATCGTGCGCGAGGTGCGCGACGACGGCGCCGCCTACCTCGGCCCGTTCGGCAGCAGCCGCTCCGCCGACGACGCCCGCCTCGCCCTGCACGAGGCGGTGCCGCTGCGCCAGTGCACCCAGCCCGTCACGCTGCGCACCCGCCGGGCGGCCTGCGTGCTGCTGGAGATGGGCCGCTGCGGCGCGCCCTGCGAGGGCAGGCAGAGCCAGGCCGAGTACGCCGTCCACGCCGAGACGGCCCGCCGGGCCATGACGCTCGACGCCTCGCCCGTCCTCGCCGCGGTGACCGCCCGCATGGAGCGGCTCTCGGCCGAGCAGCGCTACGAGGAGGCGTCGGTCGACCGCGACCGGCTGGCCGCGTTCGTCCGCACGGCGGCCCGCATGCAGCGCCTGTCCTCGATCACGCGGATCCCGCAGCTCATCGCGGCCAGTCCGGCGTTCGACGGCGGCTGGGACATCCACGTCGTCCGGTACGGCCGGCTGGCGGCGGCCGGGGTCATGCCGCGCGGCGCCCACCCCACCCCGTACGTGGAGTCGTTGGCGGCCCACGCCGAGACCGTCCTGCCCGGCCCCGGCCCCGTCCACGCGGCGAGCGCCGAGGAGACCGAGTGCATCCTGCGCTGGCTGGAGTCGCCGGGGGTCCGGCTGGTGGAGGTCGACGGGGACTGGGCGCTGCCCGTCCACGGGGCGGCCCGTCACAAGGCCCGCATCGAGCTCGCCTACCGCCCTCTCACCGCGCAGCGCTCCCGCGAGGGCCGCCCCCTGCGCTGACCCGATAGAGTTGGGCCATGGTCACGGCTATCGTTCACATCAACGCCGAGGTGGACCGGATCCCGGAGGTCGCCCAGACGATCGCCGAGATCGACGGCGTCAGCGAGGTCTACTCCATCACCGGCGAGTACGACCTGCTGGCCATGGTGCGGGTGGCCGCCTACGAGGAGATCGCCGAGGTGGTCCCGGGCCGCCTCAACAAGGTCCCGGGCGTCCTGCACACCGAGACCCACATCGCCTTCCGGGCGTACTCCAAGCACGACCTGGACTCCGCCTTCTCGATCGGCTTCACCGAGTCCGACTGACCGCCCCCGCCCCCCCTGCGCCGGCCACGGCGGGACTTCGCCTGGCACGGCGGGGCACCACCGGACGCGGCAGCACATCACCGGGTACGGCAGCACACCACCGGCTACGGCGGAACGCGACCCGGAACGGCGGTGACGGCGACCTGCCGGACGCATCCGAGCACGCCGGGCCCGGCCGGACGCATGGACCGACTCGCCGACCGGCCACCCGATCCTTGCAGACCCGCGCCGCGACACCGCGCGCGAACCGAGGACAGCCCGAGGACCGCGCGCGAACCGAGGACGGCCCGAGGACCGCGCGCGAACCGAGGACGGCCCGAGGACCGCGCGCGAACCGAGGACGGCCCGAGGACCCGGGCGCCAATTCCACGGGACGCCTCCGCCAAGGACACCTCAGGCCACCACCCCCGGACACAACGCGAGCCCGGGACGGCAGCAGCCGCCCGGGCCCGGGTCGGGCCGCCGGTCCCGGAAGGACCGGCGGCGCGGGTGGTCAGTGAGTCAGCGAGCGGTCCTCGCCGGACTCGACCGCGGCGTGCTCCTCGTCGTGGCCGTGACCGTGGCCCTCGTCGAGGGCGATCTTCTCGCCGCCGTACGCGCGGGACATGCGGGCCCGGAGCTTGCCGAGCGGACCGCGCATGCCCTTGGGCGGGATGCCGGCGCCGTCCGCCTCGACGGGCAGCATGGGCACCGCTTCCTTGCCGCGCACGTGAGCCTCGATGTCGTCCGCCGCGGGCGTGTGGACCTCGATGAACTCACCGTGCGGCAGCCGCTTGATGACGCCCGACTCGACGCCGTGCGAGACGACGCCCGCGTCGTGGCGCTGCAGGCCGAGGCAGATGCGGTAGGTGATGACGTACGCCAGCGCCGGCAGCACGAACACCAGCACGCGACCGGCGTAGGTCGTCCAGTTGAGCGAGATCTGGAAGTTCGCCGAGAGCTCGTCGTTGGCGCCGAGCAGCCACAGCACGCCGTAGAACACGATGGCGGCCATGCCGATCGAGGTGCGGTGCGGGTTGTTGCGCGGGCGGTCCGCGACGTGGTGCTCGCGGTGGTCGCCCGTGATCCAGCGTTCCAGGAACGGGTACAGCGCGAGCCCCGTCATGACCAGGCCCAGCGGCACGAGCGCCGGGATGATCACACTGAGCGGCAGCGTGCCCGCGTGGGCGGTGCCGAACATGTTGATCTCCCACGACGGCATGAGCCGCAGCGAGCCTTCGAGGAAGCCCATGTACCAGTCGGGCTGGGAGCCCGCCGAGATGTCCGCCGGCGTGTACGGGCCGAACAGCCAGATCGGGTTGATCTGGGTGAAGGTCGCCAGCCCCGCGACCACCGCGAACGTGAACAGCGTGTACGCGCCGGCCTTGGCCATGAAGGCCGGGTAGAACGGCGCGCCCACCACGTTCTTGTTGGTGCGGGCCTTGCCGGGCATCTGGGTGTGCTTCTGCACCCACATGAGCACCAGGTGGGCCGACACGAGAGCCAGGATGAGGCCCGGGATGAGCAGGATGTGCAGCGAGTAGAACCGGGAGATGATGTCCTCGCCGGGATACTCGCCACCGAACAGGAAGAACGTGATGTACGTGCCGACCAGCGGCAGCGAGATCGCCACGCCCTCGGTGATCCGCAGACCGGCGCCGGACAGCAGGTCGTCGGGCAGGGAGTAGCCGGTGAGGCCCTCGACCAGCGCCAGCGTCAGCAGCAGGACGCCGATCAGCCAGTTGAGCTCGCGGGGCTTGCGGTAGGCGCCGGTGAAGAACACCCGGAGCATGTGCACCATCATGCCGGACACGAACAGCAGGGCCGCCCAGTGGTGCATCTGCCGCATGAGCAGACCGCCGCGCACGTCGAAGCTGATCTCCAGCGACGACGCGTACGCCTCGGACATCATGACGCCCTTGAGCGGGGCGTAGGAGCCGTCGTAGGCGATCTCCCCCATGCTGGGCTTGAACCAGAACGTCAGGAACGTGCCGGTCAGCAGCAGCAGGATGAAGGCGTAGAGCGCGATCTCACCGAGCAGGAACGACCAGTGGTCGGGAAAGACCTTCCGCAGGTTGCGCTTGAGGAAGTTGGCCGCGCCGATGCGCTCGTCGATGAAGTTCGACGGACCGGCGATGCCCTTGGGAACCGTTGTCAGGTCGCTGCTCATGCGTGACCTCCCTTGGACCTGGCCTCGGCCTCGGCGTCGCCGCGCTCCCAGTAGCTGGGGCCGACGGGCACCGCGAAGTCGCCCTTGGCGATGAGGTAGCCCTGGTCGTCGACCGTGATCGGCAGCTGCGGCAGCGGCCGGGCGGCCGGGCCGAAGATGACCTTGGCGCCGTCGGCGGCGTCGAAGGTCGACTGGTGGCAGGGGCACAGGATGTGGTGGGTGGTCTGCTCGTACAGGGCCGCCGGGCAGCCCACATGCGTGCAGATCTTGGAGTAGGCCACGATGCCGTCGTGCGTCCAGTTGCTGTTGACGCCCGACTTGATCTCTTCCGGCCGGAACTTGATCAGGATCAGCGTGGCCTTGGCGAGGGCGTTGAGGTCATGCTGGTAGCCCTCGGGGACGACCGAGAGGATGCCGCCCGGCGAGTTGAAGTCCGCCGCGCGGATCGGCTGGCCGGTGCCCTCGACGACGAGGCGCAGCGGCTTGCCCTCCTTGGTCTTCTCGCCCCAGACGGTGTGGCGCAGGGTCTCGTTGAACTTCGCGCCGGGCATCTTCGAGTTGTCCAGGTCGCGCAGGAGCACCAGCGGGACCAGGCCCAGCGGAGCCGCCGCCAGCAGCAGGGTGCGGCGCAGCAGCGGGCGCTTGACGAACCCGCTCTCGTTGGCGCCCTGGATGAAGGTCTCGGCGACCACCTCACGGCTGTCCTCGTCGGAGGCCATCGTGTGGCGCTCCTGGACGAGGGAGTACTTCGGCATGATCTGGCGGACCCAGACCACGATGCCGACGGCCAGCCCCAGCAGCGCGAGCGTGAGAGTTCCGCCCAGCGCGAGGTTGGAGACCGCGGTGGCCTCCGGGCTGCCCACCTGGAAGACCACGTACGAGATGATGAACGCGATCGCCGCGAGGAAGGTGATCGTGAAGCAGAGCGCCACGATCTTCTCGGCCTTGCGGGCCTTGTCCTGGTCCTGGTACGTGACGCCGGGGACCTCGGTGTCGCCCCGGCCGGGCTCCACTCCGTCGCCGAGCATCGAGGTGCCCGGGGCGGGGGTGCCGATGACGCGCTTGGGCACGCGGTCGTCGGGCTGCTCGGTCTCGTGCTCGATGTCTGTCATGACTTCTGTCGCTTCTTCGCGGTGATCCAGATGGATGCGAGGATGAGGGCCACGATGCCCACCAACCAACCTACGAGACCCTCGGTCACGGGGCCGATCCGACCCAGGCCGAAGCCTCCCGGGTCCTTCTGCTCGCGCACCTGGGTGATGTAGGCGATCATGCTGCGCTTCTCTTCGGGCGTGATCGTGGTGTCGTTGAACACCGGCATGGCCTGCGGCCCGGTGACCATCGCCTCGTAGATCTGCTCCGGAGTGGCCTGGTTGAGGTTCGGCGCGTACTTGCCCTGCGTGAGCGCGCCGCCCGCGCCTGCCCAGTTGTGGCACTGGATGCAGTTGGCGCGGAAGAGCTCGCCGCCCTTGCCGGCGTCACCGAGCGCGGGGTCGACCTGCTCCTTGCCGGGCACCTGCGGGCCGCCGCCGAGCGACTGCACGTAGGCGCCGATCTGGCGGATCTTGTCCGGCGTCACCCAGCCGGCGAGCGGCTTGCGCGGCACCTGCGCGCCCGGGTTGGACGCCGGCATGCGGCCGGTGCTCATCTGGAAGTCGACGGCCGCGGCGCCCACGCCGATCAGCGTCGGCCCGGTCGACGTGCCCTGCGCGTTCATGCCGTGGCAGCTCGCGCAGTGGACCTCGAAGAGGCTCTTGCCCTCCGCGACGTCGTCCAGCTTGCCCGAGGCGAGAGCCGCGTCGGCGGGCCGGCCGGCCTGCACGAAGGCGGTATAAACCATCCCGACCAGCGCCAACGCCAAAATCAGGACGGCGTATCTCGCGAGGGGATGCCGCCGCCAAGCGGTGATCCTAGTCACAGAGATCCCGTTCCTTAACGAATGATGTAGATGGTCGCGAAAAGACCGATCCAGACGACGTCGACGAAGTGCCAGTAGTAGGACACGACGATCGCGCTGGTGGCCTGCTCATGCGTGAAGCGCTTCGCGGCGTACGTGCGTCCCAGCATGAACAGGAACGCGATCAGGCCACCGGTCACGTGCAGGCCGTGGAAGCCCGTCGTGAGGTAGAACACCGACGTGAATGCGTTGGCGGACAGGGTGGCGCCCTCGCTCGCCAGCTCGCCGTACTCGTACAGCTGACCGCCGACGAACACGGCGCCCATCAGGAAGCTGACGAGGTACCAGAAGCGGAGCTTGCCGACCTGTCCCTTCTCTGCGGCCCACACGCCCAGCTGGCACGTCACACTCGACAGCACCAGGATGATCGTGTTGACCGTCGCGAACGGGATGTTCAGGTGAGCGCCTTCGGCGGTCGCGCCCTTCGGCAGCAGCGCAGGCCCCCATTCGAGGCCGTGGCCCTGGCTCACCGACCGGATGGTGAAGTACATCGCGAACAGCGCCGCGAAGAACATGAGCTCAGAGGACAGCCACACGATCGTCCCGACGCTGACCAGGTTGGGTCTGCGGGACGGATGTGCTGTCGTCGTCGAAGTTATTGCGGATGCTGTCGCCACGGGCAGCATTATTGCGGCTCCGGGTGTCGGTCCGGCGCACGACCCCCCGTTAGCGGGGGTCCGGAGACCACCAAGCTGGGATGATTCCTGCAAATCACGCGCCTGGGACGGCTCCCTGGGATTGCACGCCGTCGCACCGGTACGATCCCAGGTGACCATATACCGCTTCGACCGATAGTGAGCGCGACCGTGAGCACCGACGACACCATGAAGGTCCTCGTCTACAGCGACGACGCCACCACCCGCGAGGAGGTGCGGCTGGCGCTCGGCCGCCGTCCGGCCGCCGACGTGCCGTTCGTGGAGGTCGTCGAGTGCGCCACCGAGCCCAAGGTCCACCAGTGGCTCGCCTCCGGCGAGATCGACGTCGCCGTGCTCGACGGCGAGACCCAGCCGGCCGGCGGCATGGGCGTGAGCCGGCAGGCCAAGGACGAGGTCTACGACTGCCCGCCGATCTGCCTGATCATCGCCAGGCGCGACGACCGCTGGCTGGCCGAGTGGTCCAAGGCCGACGCCGTCGTCCCGCAGCCGCTGGAGCCCCTGGTGGTCGCCGAAACCGTCGCCGACCTCATGCGCCGCCGTTCCTCGACCCGACTCAACGCTAAGTAGGTGCCCTCCGTGGATGCCCGGACCACCTGGCCGGCCCTGCTGTCGGCGCTCCTCTCCGGGGAGCACCTCACCGCCGACGAGACCGCCTGGGCGATGAGAGAGATCATGTCCGGCTCCGCGACGCCCGCGCAGATCGCCGGCTTCGCCGTGGCGCTGCGGGCCAAGGGCGAGACCGTGGCGGAGGTGGCCGGGCTGGCCCGCACCATGCTGGAGCTGGCCACGCCGCTGAGCGTGGAGGGCCCGGTGGTCGACGTCGTCGGCACCGGCGGCGACCGCGCCCACACGGTCAACGTCTCCACGATGGCGGCGATCGTGGCCGCCGCCGCGGGCGCGCGCGTGGTCAAGCACGGCAACCGCGCCGCCAGCTCCTCGTGCGGCGCCGCCGACGTCCTGGAGCACCTGGGCATCCGCCTCGACCTCACGCCCGAGCAGACCGCCCGGGTGGCGCGGGAGGCGGGCATCGCGTTCTGCTTCGCGCCCGTCTACCACCCGGCGCTGCGCTTCGCCGGTCCGCCGCGCAAGGAGATCGGCGTCCCGACGGTCTTCAACTTCCTCGGCCCGCTCACCAACCCGGCCCGGCCGGCGGCCCAGGCGATCGGCGTCTACGACGCGGGCATGCTGCCGGTGCTGGCGGGCGTCTTCGCCGAGCGGGGCGTGTCGGCGCTGGTGTTCCGCGGCGACGACGGCCTCGACGAGCTGACGATCTCCACCACCTCGACGGTGTGGACGGTCCGCGACGGCGCCGCCACGCAGACGGTGTTCGACCCGGCGGTGCTGGGCATCCCGCGCGCCGACGCGGCCGCGCTGCGCGGCGGCGACGTGACGTTCAACGCCCAGGCGGTGCGCGACCTGGTCCACGGCGTGACGGGGCCGGTGCGCGACGCGGTGCTGCTCAACGCCGCCGCCGCGCTGGTCGCCCTCGACGGGCCCGGCGACGACCTCGACTCGGCCATGATCGACGCGTACGCGCGGGCGACACAGGCGGTCGACTCCGGCCGGGCCGCCGCGACCCTCGACCGCTGGGTCGAGGTGAGCCGCGCCGCCTGACGACAGCTCCAACGCGACCGGACGCGGCCCGGGACGTCCACGGCTTCACCAGCCGGCACGCCCCGGGCCGCGTTCGCGTCCGTACGGCCCGTACGCGGCCGATGGCCTGCCCTTACGTCCGCTCCCCCATCCGCGACCCACCGGGCGTGAGGAAGCCATCACAGCGCCGCGCGGAGCCTCTGCGCGGCGCCGCCGGAGCGCTCGTCAGAACCCCACGGTGGGGCCGTCCTTGATCGAGCTCCACTTGAGCCATTCCTTCCAGTTCTCCTGCCAGTGCCCCCAGCCGTTGGTGGGCTCCAGCACGCGCGGCGATCCCGTGATGATGATCGGGTCGCCGATCAGGGTGTTGTCGAGGAACCACTTGGCGTTCTCCGGGCTGACGTTCACGCAGCCGTGGCTGACGTTGGAGTTGCCCTGCGCCCCCACCGACCAGGGCGCGCTGTGCACGTACTCGCCGCTGTTGGAGATCCGGACCGTGTCGTAGACCGTGAGCTGGTAGTAGCCGGACTCGCCGGGGCCGATGCCGGGCGAGGTCATGACCGTCACGGCCTCCCGGGACATGGCCAGGTGGATGCCGGAGGTCGTGTAGAACTTCCAGGCGCCGCCCTGCCCCGCGCTCATCGGCATGGTGCGGACCACCTTGCCGTCGCGCCTGACGGTCAGGACGTGGTTCTGGGTGGTGCCGCGGGTGATCTGCTCGCGGCCGATGCGGAAGTCGAGCCGCACGTCGCGCTTGCCGTACATGCCCTCGCCGCCGCGCACGCCGGCCAGCCGGGCGTCCAGGCGGACCTTGGTGTAGGCGGGCCAGTACTCGGTCGGCCGGAAGTCGACGTGCCGGTCGTCGAACCAGTGCCACGCGCCCTGGACGGGCTTGGAGCTCTGCACGGTGAGGTTGCGCTCGATCGCGACCCGGTCGGTGATCGGCTTGTCGAAGGTGATCATGATGGGCATGCCGACGCCCACCGTGGTGCCGGTGTCGTTGCTGTTCGGGGTGATGTACTCGATGTCGAAGGTCTGGGCCGCCTTGACCGTGGTGAAGGTGCTGGTGCTCTCCTTGCGCCTGCCGTCGGCGTTGACCGCGACGGTCCGCACCGTGTACTTCGTGCCCGGTCTGGCGGTCTGGTTGCTGCGCCAGCGGGTGCCGTCCGCGCTGATGACGCCGGGCAGGGGGCCCTGGTCGCTGCTGACGTGGACGCTGGTGAGCCTGCCGGCGTCGGCGGCCACGACGACGGGCTCCTCGGTCGGCACGTCCTTGGCCCGGTCGCCGGGGATGACGGCCACCGAGACGGCCGGGGCGGCGGGTTTGACGGCTTGTCTGGTTGCGGTGGTGGCGGTGCACGCCGTCAGCAGTGACAGAGCGAGCAGACCGGCCGATCCATACGTGAAGCGCCCCACGAGTACTCCCCCGTCCCGTTCGGTCCCTTCGCCTCCCGTTGTACCCTGAGTGATGGATTCGCCACTTTGTGTGGCGGTAAAGATCATCAAAAAGCGGGCGCCCTCCCGCAAGGAGGACACCCGCTTCGACGGCTCGCGTCAGTGCGAGAAGTTGCCCCGGTAGTACTGGAACACGAAGCCGATCATCGCCATGATGACCAGGAAGATCCCGATCAGGAACATCCAGAGGCCGACGACGAACCCGGCGAAGGCGAAGGCCGCCGCCAGGCAGAGGAACAGCGGCCACCAGCTGCTCGGGCTGAAGAAGCCGATCTCACCCGCGCCGTCGCTGATGTCGGCCTGCTTGTTGTCCTCCGGCTGGGCGCCGATGCGCCGCGCCGTGAACATCAGGTAGTAGCCGATCATGAACGCGAAGCCCACCGAGATGGCCATGGCGGTGGTGCCGACCGGCTCACCGTGGCCCGTCGCGGCCTTCGTCCAGAACCAGTAGGCGACGTCGACTCCGGCGAAGAAGACGCCGCACAGCAGGAACAGCCAACCCTGGACCTTCATCAGGCCTCGACCTCCTGGGCGGACTTGGCGGACGTGTGCGGGTAGTGCAGGTCGAACGCCGGGCGCTCCGAGCGGATGCGCGGCAGCGACGTGAAGTTGTGCCGCGGCGGCGGGCAGGAGGTCGCCCATTCGAGCGAGCCGCCGAAGCCCCACGGGTCGTCCACGGTGACCTTCGGAGCGCTGCGCCAGGTCTTCCACACGTTGTAGAAGAACGGCAGCGTGGACGCGCCGAGCACGAAGGCGCCCACCGACGAGATCATGTTGAGGTCGGTGAAGCCGTCGAGCGGGCTGTAGTCGGCGTAGCGGCGCGGGAAGCCCGCCACGCCCAGCCAGTGCTGGATGAGGAAGGTCGTGTGGAAGCCGATGAACAGCAGCCAGAAGTGGACCTTGCCGAGGCGGTCGTTGAGCATCTTGCCGGTGAACTTCGGCCACCAGAAGTAGAAGCCGGCGAACATCGCGAACACCACCGTGCCGAACACCACGTAGTGGAAGTGCGCGACCACGAAGTAGGTGTCACTGATGTGGAAGTCCAGCGGCGGGGAGGCCAGGATGACGCCGGTCAGGCCGCCGAGCAGGAAGGTGATGAGGAAGCCGATCGAGAACAGCATCGGCGCCTCGAAGCTCAGATGGCCTCGCCACATCGTGCCGATCCAGTTGAAGAACTTCACGCCCGTCGGCACCGCGATGAGGAACGTCATGAACGAGAAGAACGGCAGCAGCACCTGTCCGGTGGGGAACATGTGGTGCGCCCACACCGTGATCGACAGACCGGCGATCGCGATGGTCGCCCCGACCAGGCTGATGTAACCGAAGATCGGCTTGCGGCTGAAGACCGGCAGGATCTCCGTCACGATGCCGAAGAACGGCAGCGCGATGATGTACACCTCGGGATGGCCGAAGAACCAGAACAGGTGCTGCCACAGGATCGGCCCGGCGTTGGCCGAGTCGAAGATGTGGGTCCCGAGCTTGCGGTCGGCCTCCAGGGCGAGCAGCGCGGCCGCCAGCACCGGGAACGCCATGAGCACGAGCATGCTGGTCAGCAGGATGTTCCAGGTGAAGATCGGCATGCGGAACATCGTCATGCCGGGAGCGCGCATGCAGATGATCGTGGTGATGAAGTTGACCGCGCCGAGGATGGTGCCGAGGCCGGACAGCGCCAGACCCATGATCCACAGGTCGCCGCCCATGCCGGGCGAGTAGACCACGCTGGACAGCGGGGTGTAGGCGAACCAGCCGAAGGAGGCGGCGCCGTTGGGGGTGAAGAAGCCCGACACGGCGATGGTGCTGCCGAACAGGTAGAGCCAGTAGCTCACCATGTTGAGGCGCGGGAAGGCGACGTCGGGGGCGCCGATCTGCAGCGGCATCAGCTCGTTGGCGAAGCCGGCGAACAGCGGCGTCGCGAACATCAGCAGCATGATCGTGCCGTGCATGGTGAACAGCTGGTTGAACTGCTCGTTGCTGGTGAACTGCAGACCCGGCTGCGCCAGCTCCGCCCGCATCACCAGCGCCATGACGCCGCCGATGAGGAAGAAGATGAACGACGTGATCAGGTACAGGTGACCGATGATCTTGTGGTCGGTGGAGGACAGCCACTTGGCGATGATCCGGCCCTTGGGTGTGGGCCTTGCCGTCGTCCGGAGGGGCTCTTGGATGGCGGTCACTGGGCGCTCCCAGTCTGGGTCGCGATGTACTGGTCGTACTCGGCCTGCGGAACGAGCTTGACGTTGAACAGCATGCGGCTGTGGTCCACACCGCACAGCTCGGCGCAGCGGCCGGCGTAGACGCCGGGCTTGTTCAGCGTGGTGATCTCGAACTTCCGGCCCTTGTCGTTCTCCAGGAGGCCGGGGATCACGTCACGCTTGAACAGGAACGCCGGCACCCAGAAGGAGTGGATGACGTCCGGGGAGTTCAGGTCGAACTCCACGCGCTTGTTCACGGGCAGGACGAGCTGGGGACCCTGGTGGTAGTCGCTGACCGGCTGGCCCGTCACGGGCTTGAGCGTCTTGCCGCCGACCGTCGTGGTGAAGCGCCAGCTCCACTGGAACGCCTCGACCTTGACCTGGACGTCCGGATTGCCCGGCAGGGCCTGCAGGTCGCGGGTGTCACGGGCGGTGAAGAAGAAGAACACCGACACCATGACGAGCGGCACCAGGGTGTAGAAGATCTCGATCGGCAGGTTGTAGCGAACCTGCGGAGGCAGCTCTGCCTTGGCCCGTCGCCGGGTGTGGAAGATGCACGCCCACACGATCAGGACGATGACGACGACACCCGTGGCGAGCGCGGCGATCCAGGCGCCGTTCCACAGATTGGTGATGGTGTCACCCTGGGTGGTGATGCTCGTCGGAAGGAGGCCACGAGACCAGTCGGCCTTGGGAACGTCATTAGCACACGCCGTCACGGTGGCCAGCAGCAACGCCAAAGCGGCGGCGCGCGGCACCCCGCGCCGGGCCAACGAACGCCGTGTCGAACGGCGAGTCGGACTCACGGATCGCCTACCCCACAGATGAAGCCCAAGAGTCACTCTTGGGCGCTCGTATTTCCAAATGCACAGCTGATTGCAGACACATTAGCGTGCAAGGGCCCCGCCCTCCCGCGCGCCCCCTCGGATGGCGCGCCCCTGATGGGGCCCGGTGTCTCCTGCCGGAGACGGCCGGGCGGCCGGGAGCCGGCCGCGAGCGGGTCGGCGCGGGTGGGACGATGGTCACGTGGCGTACTTCGACGCGGCCTCGACCGAGCCGCTGCACCCCCGGGGGCGCGAGGCGCTCCTGGCGGCGATCGACGTCGGCTGGGCCGACCCCGCGAGGCCGTACACCCAGGCCCGCCGGGCGCATCTGCTGCTGGAGCAGGCGCGCTCGGAGGTGGCCGAGGTGCTGGGCGCGCGTCCCGACGAGGTGTCGTTCACCTCTTCGGGCACGCAGGCCGTGCATCTCGGCGTCCTCGGCACCCTACACGGCAGGCGCAGGGCCGGACGCCACCTCGTCACGGCCGCGGTGGAGCACTCCAGCGTGCTCCACGCCGCCCAGCTGCACGAACGCGACGGCGGCACGGTCGAGACGGTCGGCGTGAGCCTGACCGGCCGGGTCGACCCGGCCGCCTTCGAGGCCGCCGTGGCGCGGGAGGGCACCGCGCTGGCGTGCCTGCAGACCGCCAACCACGAGGTGGGCACGCTGCAGCCGGTGGCCGAGGCCGCCGAGGCGTGCCGGCGGTTCGGGGTCCCGCTGCTGGTCGACGCGGCGCAGACCGCGGGCCGGCTGCCGGTTCCCGCGGGATGGTCGGTCCTGACGGCCAGCGCCCACAAGTGGGGCGGCCCGGCCGGGGTGGGCGTGCTGGCCGTGCGCAAGGGCACGAGGTTCCGCTCGTTCGTGCCGGAGGACGAGCGGGAGCGCCGCCGCGTGCCGGGCTTCGAGAACGTGCCGGCGGCCGTGGCCGCCGCGGCGGCGCTACGCGCCATGGCCGAGGAGGCCGCCGTGGAGCAGCGGCGCCTGTCGGAGCTGGTCGGGCGGATCAGGGAGACGGTCCCGAAGATCGTCCCGGACGTCGAGGTGATCGGCGAGCCGGTCGAGCGGGCACCGCACATCGTGACGTTCTCCTGCCTGTACGTGGACGGCGAGGTGCTCCTCGGCGAGCTCGACAAGGCGGGGTTCGCCGTCTCGTCCGGCAGCTCCTGCACCGCTAGTACGCTTCGTCCATCGCACGTCCTGGAAGCGATGGGCGTGCTCACCCATGGCAACGTGCGGGTCTCCCTGCCCAGGGGCGCAACCGCGGACGAGGTCGACAGGTTCCTCGCCGTGCTGCCCGAGCTGGTGCGCCGGATCCGCCACGACGCAGGAGTCGCATGACCGAGGTCACCACGCCGGCACTGACGATCGACGCACTCGGGAAGAAGTGCCCGATCCCGATCATCATGCTCGCCGAGCAGATCAACCACGTGCCGCTCAACTCCGTGGTGGCCGTCCTGGCCGACGACCCGGCCGCCTACGCGGACGTGCCGGCCTGGTGCCGCCTCAAGTCGCACCGCCACGTCGGCTCGTACGAGCTGCCGGGCGGCGGCTGGTCGATCCACGTCCGGCGCAACTACTGACCCCGGCCCCCGTGGTCGTTGCATGTGGCTTGTGACCCGATATGGGTAGGGCCAGTGCGGGCCGGAGACGGCTCACCGACCGCTCAAGGGGGAGAGATGACCGAAGGACACCCGCACGAGACCGCACGCGACGTGATGAACCCGGGCGCCGAGTGCCTGCCGGCCCACGAGTCACTCGACCGGGCCGCGCAGCTCATGCGCAACGGCAACATCGGGGCGCTGCCCGTCTGCGACTCCGACGGGCGGGTCATCGGGATCATCACCGACCGCGACATCGTGATCAAGTGCGTGGCCGAGGGCCGCGACCCCGCGCAGGTGCGGGCCGGCGACCTGACGGCGGACCTGGTGGCGGTGACGCCCGACGCCCCGCTGGCGGAGGCGCTGTCGCGCATGGAGGAGCACCGGATCAAGCGGCTGCCGGTGGTCGAGGACGACCGCGTGGTGGGCATGATCAGCGAGGCCGACCTGGCCAGGCACCTGCCGGACGCCCAGCTCGCGGAGTTCGTCCACCGCGTCTACGCGCACGGCTGACACCAGGACGAGGGACCCGCGAGCCGGCGGTGTGCTCGGCTTCGCGGGTCCGTCCGTGCGGCATCGACCTCGGACCGGGGCGCCTAGGGGTGGTGGCAGCGCACGTGGGCGCCGACCTCGTCGGCGGCCTCGGCACCGTAGGCGGCGGCGAAGCGCTCCAGGAACACCTTCTGGCCCAGCTCGTACTCCTGGCCGCCGACGTTCTCCAGCACGTGGGTGGCCGTCAGGTTGCCGATCTGGCCGCAGCGCTCCAGCGACACGCCCCAGGCCAGGCCGGCCAGGAAGCCGGCGCGGAAGGCGTCCCCGACGCCCGTGGGGTCGGCCTTGCCCCGCTCCGGGGCCGGCGCGACGTGGATGGGCGGCTCGCCGTGGCGGTCGATGACCGCGCCCTTGGGGCCGAGCGTGGTGACGCGGACGCCGACGCGGGACAGGATCTCCTCGTCGGACCAGCCGGTCTTCTGCTCGATGAGCCCCTTCTCGTAGTCGTTGGAGAACAGGTAGGCGGCGCCGTCGACGAGGTCGCGGATCTGGTCGTCGGCCATGCGCGCGAGCTGCTGGGACGGGTCGGCGGCGAACGGGATCCCGCGCTGGCGGCACTCGTCGGTGTGGCGCAGCATCGCGTCGGGGTCGTTGGGGCTGACCAGCACGAGGTCGAGGCCGCCCACCCGGGCGGCGACCGGCTGCAGCTCGATGAGCCGCGCCTCGGCCATCGCCCCGGTGTAGAAGGAGGCGATCTGGTTGTGGTGCTCGTCGGTGGTGCACAGGAAACGGGCCGTGTGGCGGGTCTCGGAGACGTGCACCGAGCCGCAGTCGACGCCGTGGCGCTCCAGCCAGGAGTGGTAGTCGGCGAAGTCGTTGCCGACGGCGCCCACCAGGACCGGCTTCAGGCCCAGGCAGCCCATGCCGAAGGCGATGTTCGCCGCGCACCCGCCGCGACGGATCTGCAGGTCGTCGACCAGGAACGAGAGTGACACCCGGTCGAGCTGCTCGGCGATGAGCTGGTCGCCGAAGCTTCCGGGGAACGTCATCAGTTGGTCGGTCGCGATGGAGCCGGTGACGGCGATGCGCACGGGATTCTTCTTCCTCGTTGTCAGCAAGCCAAATGAGCCCCTCGAGAATACGCGAAGGTCCCGCACGCACAAAGGCGAGCGGGACCGTGTCGGTGACTACCCGTCAGACGACTAGTTGAAGGAGTCGCCGCACGCGCACGAACCGGTGGCGTTGGGGTTGTCGATGGTGAAGCCCTGCTTCTCGATCGTGTCGACGAAGTCGATGGACGCGCCCATGAGGTACGGGGCGCTCATCCTGTCGGTCACGACGCTCACGCCGCCGAAGTCGGTGACCACGTCGCCGTCCATCGAGCGGTCGTCGAAGAAGAGCTGGTAGCGCAGGCCGGAGCAGCCGCCCGGCTGCACGGCCACGCGCAGCTGCAGGCCTTCCTCGCCCTGCTGCTCGAGCAGGCTCTTGACCTTGGCGGCGGCCGCGTCAGTCAGGATCAGGCCCTGCGTCGTGGTCTCGCTGCTCTCAACCGTCATCTGCTGACTCCCTAACCCGGCTGTCTAACCCGGCTGTCTCTTTCTGACGTCCTACTCAGACGCTACCAACACCTGGGGCATGCCCGGCATTCCCCCGCCTCCCCCTGGTTCCTTCCACTCCCTACCCACCCGGGACGCGACCATCGCGGGCCGTGTGCCATCATCAGTATCGTCAGTCCGACGATAAGGGGGTGTGGCCGTGGCCACCCAGACTGGTCTGCCGCTCTTCGTCCTCGGCAGGGACGCCGATCCGCACTCCGAGCGGGGGGTGGACTGCCCGGGCGAGCTCCCGCCCGCCTCCGACCCCGGCCTGGTGGACCGGGCACGCAAGGCCAAGGAGGCGCTGGGCGACCGGCTGTTCGTGCTGGGCCACCACTACCAGCGCGACGAGGTCATCCAGTTCGCCGACGTGACGGGTGACTCCTTCAAGCTGGCGCAGCAGGCCGCCGCCCGGCCTGAGGCGGAGTACATCGTCTTCTGCGGCGTGCACTTCATGGCCGAGTCGGCCGACATCCTCACCGGGGACGCCCAGAAGGTGATCCTCCCGGACCTCGCCGCCGGGTGCTCGATGGCCGACATGGCCACGTTCGACCAGGTCGAGGAGTGCTGGGAGGCGCTGGAGGACGCGGGCCTGGCCGGCGAGGTGATCCCCGTCACGTACATGAACTCCAGCGCGGACATCAAGGCGTTCTGCGGGCGCAACGGCGGCGCGGTCTGCACCTCCTCCAACGCGCGCCGCGCGCTGGAGTGGGCGTTCGGGCAGCGCGGCAAGGTGCTGTTCCTGCCCGACCAGCACCTCGGCCGCAACACGGCCGTGCTGGAGATGGGCATGTCACTGGACGACTGCGTGGTGTGGAACCCGCACCACCCCAACGGGGGCCTGACGCGCGAGCAGCTCCAGCGCGCCAGGATGATCCTCTGGAAGGGCCACTGCTCGGTGCACGGCCGCTTCACGGCCGACTCCGTCGACGACGTACGGCGGCGCGTCCCGGGCGTGAACGTGCTCGTCCACCCGGAGTGCCGGCACGAGGTGGTGCTCAAGGCCGACCACGTCGGCTCCACCGAGCACATCATCAAGACGCTGGAGGCGGCGCCCGCCGGGTCGAGCTGGGCGATCGGCACCGAGCTGAACCTCGTCAAGCGGCTCGCCGGGATGTTTCCGGACAAGAATGTCTCGTTCCTGGACCGGACGGTCTGCTACTGCTCCACCATGAACCGCATCGACCTGCCGCACCTGGTGTGGGCGCTGGAGTCGCTGGCGCTGGGCGAGGTGGTCAACCAGATCACGGTGGACGCGGACACCGCGCACTGGGCGCGGGTCGCCCTCGACCGCATGCTGGCCCTGCCCTAGCGGCCGCCGGAACCCGGGGCGGCGGGGACGGCGTCGCCGAACGCGTAGACCACCCGGACGCCGACCGACAAGGTCTGGCGCCCGGGGCTGACCGACGAGCGGTCCTCGGCCGCCATGGCGGCGAACGCCATCGGCTGGGGGCCGCCCCTCGCCTCCTCGGTGACCGACACGACCCGGCCGAGGGGCCTCCCGGCCAGCCGGGCGTACTCGGCCGCCTTGGCGGCGGCGTCGCGGAACGCCCGCTCCCGGGCCTGCGCCAGCGCCCCGGACGGGTCGGACAGCTCGAAGGACACGCCGCCGAGCCGCGCCTCCTCCCCCACCCCCGCGACGGCGTCGACGACCCGGTCGGCACCGGCCAGGTCGCGCACCACCGCCTCGACCCCCTGGGCCGCCCGGTACCCGGACACCCTGGGGTAGGCCTCGTACTCGGGGCCGAGAGACAGCTCGCTCGTCCGCAGGTCCTCCCCGGCGACGCCGGCCCCGCGCAGGGCGGCCTCCAGCCGGGCGGCGGCGGTCCGGACGGCGGCGAACGCCTGCGCGGCCGAGGCGCCGCGCACCTCGACACCGGCGCTCAGCCGCATGACGTCGGGCGCGGCGGCCGCGGATCCCTCACCGGCGACCGCGATCTGCTCGTGTTCGGTGGTCACCCGCACCCCTTCGTGGACGTGTTACGCGGACGGGCCTTCGTGGACGTGTTCCTCTTCGCGTGGACGCGTTCGTCCTGCGTGGACGTGTTCTTCTTACGTGGACGTGCGCGGTTCCGGGTGTGCCGTCCTTCCCGCCATTCTGCTGGCCGCCCGGGAGTCATGCCAGGGTCGTCAGCGCGGCCGGGTCCCGGAGCAGGACCCGGCGCGGGACGCGGACCAGCTCGGCCCGCAGCGGGGCGGCCACCCGCTCACCGCGGGAGCGCCGCCGGCTCGTGCTGACCACGACGACCGGCACGGCCGGCATGGGTCGCCCGGCGCGCAGGCGGCGCAGCCCGGCGGCCATGTCGCGGCGGGCCAGCCACTCCCCCGCCACCGCGGCCGCCGTCCTCCCCAGCCCGCCGGCCCCCGGCCGGACGGGCGAGACCGGGGCGTACAGGCGGGCCAGGACCGGGGCGGCCAGCTCGGCGAGGGCCGCGGCGCCCCATGTGCCGCCCAGGGCGGGCAGCCAGCGGGCCGCCTCCCGGACCGGCTCCGACGGGCCCCGCGCGCCCGGCACCACGGGGGCCGGGTCCACGAGGACCAGCCCGGCCACCCGCAGCGGGTGCAGCCGGGCGAACGCCTCCGCGTGCCAGGCGGCCTGTCCATGGGCGACGACGGTGACGCGCTCCGGGTGCGCGGGGGCGAGCGCCGCCAGGCGGGCCGCCTCGCCGTACAGGGTGGGCGGCACGGACGAGGCGGGGGCGGCACCCAGTCCGGGGCGGTCGAAGCGGATCACCCTGCGCCCGCGCGACGGCGCGCCCGCCAGCCGCTCCCAGGACAGCCACGCGCCGCCGAGACCGGAGGTGAGGATCACGGCGGGCCCGGCGCCGGCCCCGTACCCCGGTGCGGGTCCGGCCTCCGGCGCCTGGCCCGGTGGGGCGGACAGGAGCAGCCTGAGCCCCGCGTACACGAGCCAGCCGGCGAGGAGCGCGACCTGGACGCGCTGCACGACCCCCGCGCCGGGCGGAAGCCCCAGGACCGCCGGGGCCGCGCCGGGGGCGAGCGTGAGGGCGCTCGCGGCGCCGGAGGCGAGCGTGAGGGCGGCCGGGGCCGCGCCGGGGGCCAGAACGAGGAACGGGACGCCCAGGACGCCGGCGGCGGCCGTGAGGACGCCGGCCCCCAGGGACGCGCCCGCCAGCAGCGCGGCCGGCCAGGTGTGCCAGCGCAGGCTCAGCAGCACCATGGCGGCCACTCCGCACGCCGCGGACGGCACCCCGGCCACGGCGTGGACGTGATGGGCCAGCGACCGCGCCCGGTGCGCGCACGACGGGTCGCTCAGCACCGCGCAGTCCAGCGGCAACGCGGCACCGGCGATCGTCAGCACGGCGAAGACGGCCAGCAGCAGCCAGCCCGCCCCCTCACCGTCCGTCCGGGGCGTGAGGGCCACGCCGAGCAGGCAGGCCAGGCCCGCCAGCGCGTCGGTGGCCCGGAACAGGCGCGTCCACGGCTGGTCGCGGGCGGCCAGCTCGCTCACGTAGCCGGCGGCGCCGCCCAGGGCCGGGGTGGTGAACTGCCCGGTCACCCAGGCGCTGGCGAGCACGGCGGCCACGATGAAGGCAGAAGCCGCAAATACCGACAATTGTCGCTCCACGCGACAATTAGACCACTCTCCGTGTTCAGAGCCCCGGGGCGCCCCATACCGGGAACCAGCGGGCGAGGTCGGACTCCAGTGGGAGGTCCGTCGCCAGCACCCCCCGCGCCTGGAGTTCGAGCGCGTTGTCGCGCCGCTGACCGGGCAGGGGCGCGAACGGGTAGAAGGTGCCGCGCTTGTACAGGTACACGACCGCCAGCCGCCGCCCGTCCGGCCCGGCGAACGACACGAGCGAGCACAGCAGCGACGGGCCGAACCCGGCGCCCTCCAGCGTGGAGTTGACCGCGTGCAGCTCCGTCACCAGGTCACCGGACGCCTCGGGCGGGCGGCGCACCAGGAGCCACGTGTAGCCGTAGCCGTCGTCCGACTCCTCGACCCGCTCGCCGAGCAGCGCCTTGGCGTCCCGCTCCGCCTCCGCGAACGCGCCTCCCTCCGCGGCGCGGAACGCCACCGAGCCCAGCCCGGTCGGCGTCAGGCCGGTGGCGGCCTCCAGGGTCACGGCGGCGGACGGCAGCGCGAACAGCGCGTCGAGGTTCGGCCTGACCGGTTTCGAGCGGCCCAGGAGGGCGTCCAGCCAGCCCACGCTCATCCCCGCCCGAGCTGGTCGGAGATCTCCGAGAGCTGCCGGAGGCGGCGGTCGAGCGACGGGTGGGTGGAGAAGATGTTCGCCAGCGTCGCGCCCGGCGCGGCGGCCGGGGCGAAGTAGAAGGCGTTGAACGGCGCCGCCTCACGCAGGTCGCGCGTGGGGATCCGGGCCATCTCCCCGCTGATCTTCACAAGGGCGCTGGCCAGCACCGAGGGCCGCTGCGTGAGCAGGGCGCCGGCCCGGTCCGCGGACAGCTCGCGGTAGCGCGACAGGGCCCGGGTCAGCAGGAAGCTCACGGCGTACACGAGGATGGAGACCAGCATGACGATCAGCCCGATCGGCAGGCCGCCCTGGTTGTCGGAGCGGCGCGCGCCCAGCCCGCTGTAGAGGGCGAAGCGCGTCATGAGCCCCGCGACGACTCCGAGGAACGAGGCGATCGTCATGACGGCGACGTCGCGGTGGGCGACATGCGAGAGCTCGTGGGCCAGCACTCCCTCGAGCTCCCGCGCGTCCAGGCGGCGCAGGATGCCCGTCGTCACGCAGACGACGGCGTGTTTCTGGTTGCGGCCGGTGGCGAACGCGTTGGGGACGTCCGAATCCGCGATGGCCACCCTGGGCTTGGGCATGTCCGCCATGGCGCACAACCGGTCGATCAGGCCGTGCAGCTCGGGAGCCTCCCGCGGCGACACCTCGCGCCCGCCCATCCCGTACAACGCGATGCGGTCGGACAGGAAGTACTGCACCAGCAGCAGGCCCCCCGCGACCAGCAGCACCGTCAGCGCCCGCACCCCCAGGGCGACGAGGGCGCCGACGAATACCACGTAGAGCAACCCGAGCAGGAACATCGTCACGACCATCCGGCCGGTCAGGCCGCGATCGGACGCGAACCGCGTGCGCACGGGTCAGCCCGGGATCAGGCCCTGATCGCCCAGCATCTCCCGGACCTCCTCGATCGAGGCATCCGCGGGGGGAAGGATCAGCTCTGACGGCTCAAGGCTGTCGTCGGGAAGCGCCTTGCCCACGTGGCGCACCTTGTCGAGGAGCGCGTGGAGCTTGACCCGGAAAGCGGCCTCGTCGCCGGACTCGATCGCCGACTCAAGCTCGCTGTCCAGCTCGTTGAGCAGGGTGATGTCGGACGGCGAGATCTCGATCTGGCCCTCGCCCATGATTCTGACGATCATGCGCCCTCCCCCGGCTGACGCAGCTGCTGCGTGTGCTGCTGGGGCTGGCCCTGCTGCTGCGGCTGGGGCTGCGCCTGCTGCTGCTGGCGTCCCTGCTCGATCGCGCTCTGCGGCGCGGGCCCCTGGCCGAGCTCGGCCTTCATGCGGGCCAGCTCCAGCTCGACGTCCATGCCGCCGCCCATGCGGTCGAGCTCGGCCTGGATGTCGTCGCCGCGGGTGCCGCTGAAGTCGTCGAGCGCGCCGCTGGCCAGCAGCTCGTCGATGGCGCCGGCGCGAGCCTGCATCTGCGCGGTCTTGTCCTCGGCCCGCTGGATCGCCAGGCCGACGTCGCCCATCTCCTCGGAGATGCCGGAGAAGGCCTCGTTGATGCGCGTCTGCGCCTCGGCGGCGGTGTAGGTCGCCTTGATGGTCTCCTTCTTGGTGCGGAAGGAGTCCACCTTGGCCTGCAGCCGCTGGGAGGCCAGCGTGAGCTTCTCCTCCTCGGCCTGCAGGTTGTCGTGCTGGACCTTCAGGTCCGCCATCTGCGTCTGCAGGCCGGCCCGGCGCTCCAGCGCCGTGCGGGCGAGGTCCTCGCGGCCGACGGACAGCGCCTTGCGGCCCTGCTCCTCATACCGCCTGGCCTGCTGCTCAAGACCGTTGATCTGCAGCTCGACCCGCTTGCGGGAGGTGGCGACGTCGGCCACGCCCCTGCGCACCTTCTGCAGCAGCTCCAGCTGCCGCTGGTAGGAGTAGTCGAGGGTCTCGCGCGGATCCTCCATCTTGTCCAGGGCCTTGTTGGCCTTGGACTTGAAGATCATCGAAAGTCTCTTCATCACGCTCATGCGCGTCGGCCGTCCCCTTCTTAGGTCGTGCTGGTGGTCACCCAGTGCAGCGCAGCCGCCCTGGGATTACCCTACGCATAACGCACGAGGGCGTCACTAAGTTGCAGTCCAGGTAGGGTTGACGTCGTGTTGCGACGCCGTTCCCAAACCTCCGTGGACGACACTCCCGTCCCCGTTGACGATCCTAAGCCTCAGGGCAAGGGTCGTCCCACACCCAAGCGCCGAGACGCCGAAGGCAGGCGGCGCCAGCCGGTCAGCGCTCCGAAGGATCGCAAGGAGGCCTACCGGCAGATGCGGGCCAAGCAGGCCGCGGAGCGCGAGCGGGCCCGTAAGGGCATGCTGGCGGGAGAGGAGCGTTTCCTCCCGGCGCGCGACAAGGGCCCGGCCCGCAAGTTCGCCCGCGACTGGGTCGACTCGCGGCGGCTGCCGAGCCAGTACTTCCTGCCGTTCTCGCTGGTGATCCTGCTGGCGACGTGGATCCCGTGGCCGCCCGACGTCCGGGGCCTGATCCTGGGCTACGTCATCACGATCGGCTGGCCGGTCATGATGATCGGCGTCGTGGCCACCTCGATCTACGTGGCGTGGCGGGTCAAGCGGGTGGCGGCCGAGAAGCTGCCGAACGAGAGCATGCGCGGCGTCGGGTTCTACGCGGCGATGCGCGCGCTGCAGATCCGCAAGCTCCGCTTCCCGCCGCCCACGGTGCGGCCGGGCGGCAAGCCTGTGACACCCAAGAAGTAGCGCCGCCCTCCGGTCCGGCCTCCTGCCGCTGGTCCGGTCTCCTACCGCCGGTCCCAGACGAGCGAGCCGTCCACGACGCGGGGCCGCCACTCTCCCAGCCGGCCTCGCTCCAGGGCGTCGGCCGTGGCCTTCAGCAGCGCGTAGTACGACCTGACCTTCAGGCCGGCGGGCTCGGACGTCCGCGACTCCTCGCCGATCTCGGCGAGCT
The DNA here is from genome assembly GCF_040605905.1 of Nonomuraea sp. NPDC005501. NCBI lineage: Bacteria > Bacillati > Actinomycetota > Actinomycetes > Streptosporangiales > Streptosporangiaceae > Nonomuraea > Nonomuraea sp. NPDC005501. The sequence continues at coordinate 41,691 of NZ_JBEXDT010000073.1, forward strand.
CGCCGAGGGAGCCGGACTTTTCGCCCGAGACGAACAGCTCCGGCTCTCCCTGCGACGCGACCGGGATCAGCTCGCCGCCCCAGCCGTCCCGGCCGCCCTCGCGGCAGTGGTCGCGCCAAACTGCGCGGATCTGCCGGACCCCGTACAGCCGCTCGCCGAAGAACCCGAAATACGCCGCCCCGTTGTGGCGCAGCAGGGAGGCGCGCAGGGCGTCCGGGAACTCCATGCCCATGTACGCCTCCGCGAACGCGATCGTCCTCGGTCTGCTCCGGGCCCCGAGCGTCGCGTAGGTCCGCGGCGCGTTCCGCCTCAGCCACCGCTCGACGCGCCCCCACTGGCGGTTGACGGCACGCCGCACACGCGGGTCGATCGGCCGTACCACCACGGGACGCGACCGGGGACGGCAGCCGGGGCCCAGCGGCGTCTCCGGGTCGGCGCTCGGGGACGCGCCGGCGGGGGTCGCGGGCGCCGAGGGAGCCGGTGGCGGTGTGGCGGCCGCCGGCATGACGGGCGCCGTCGTGGCCGGGACCGTCGTGGCGGCGGGTGTCACGAGCGCCGTTGCGACCACGAGCGCCACCGCCACGATCGCGCCGGCGCCGAGCACGAGCGGCGTGACCCGCCCCGCCCGCCGTGCGCCGCGGGCCGACAGGCCCGTCCCGGCGTCCCGGCCGGGACGCCTCGCTTCAGAAGTCGCGTGACCGGACGCCTGACCTGCCGTTCCACCTGCCGTTTCACCGGCCGTCTCCCGGTGCGACCGGCGGCGCAGCCGTACGGCGATCGCGGTCAGGATCGCCGCCGTCAGCGCCGTCCGTACGAGCTTCAGCACGTCGCGCACCCTATCCCGAATCCGGTCACATCACGTGACCGCCTAGGGTCGGGTGTATGGAATTCCGTCACCTCGGCCGCAGCGGTCTCAAGGTCAGCGAGATCAGCTACGGTAACTGGCTCACCCATGGCTCCCAGGTCGAGGAGGAGGCCGCCAAGCAGTGCGTGCAGGCCGCCCTCGACGAGGGGGTCACCACGTTCGACACCGCCGACGTCTACGCCGGCACCAAGGCCGAGGAGGTCCTCGGCCGGGCGCTGAAGGGCGTGCGCCGCGAGTCGCTGGAGATCTTCACCAAGGTTTACTGGCCCACCGGGCCGGGCCAGAACGACCGCGGCCTGTCCCGCAAGCACATCACCGAGTCGATCAACGGCTCCCTGCGCCGCCTCCAGACCGACTACGTCGACCTCTACCAGGCGCACCGGTTCGACGCCGAGACGCCGCTCGAAGAGACCCTGAAGACGTTCGACGACCTCGTACGGCAGGGCAAGGTCCTCTACATCGGCGTCAGCGAGTGGACCGCCGACCAGATCGCCCGGGCGCTGAAGATCGCCGACGAGATGGGCTTCGACCGGATCGTGTCCAACCAGCCGCAGTACTCCGCGCTGTGGCGGGTCATCGAGGCCGAGATCGTGCCGCTGTCCGAGCGTGAGGGCATCGGTCAGATCGTCTGGTCGCCGATCGCGCAGGGCGTGCTCACCGGCAAGTACCTGCCCGGCCAGCAGCCCCCGGAGGGCTCCCGCGCCACCGACCCGAGCGGCAGCGGCATGATCGCCCGGTTCATGAACGACGACGTGCTCACCCGCGTCCAGAACCTCAAGCCGATCGCGGCCGATCTCGGGCTCAGCATGGCGCAGCTCGCCGTCGCCTGGGTGCTGCAGAACCCGAACGTGTCCAGCGCGATCATCGGCGCCTCCCGCCCCGAGCAGGTGCGCGACAACGTGAAGGCGGCCGGCGTCAAGCTGGACGCCGAGGTGCTCAAGCAGATCGACGACGTCCTCGGCTCCGTCGTCGAGCGCGACCCCGGCAAGACCGTCAGCCCCGCCAAGCGCCCCTGACCCGTACCTGAACGTTCGTCCGCGTGCGGCGGCCGGCAGGGCCTCGCACGCGAGGCCCCCGGCATGCGAGACCCCTCGAGCCATGACCACCGGCTCGAGGGGTCTCGCGTCCCGCCGTTCGTGATCTCCATGGACGCGCGGCCGTCACTCCGCGCGCAGGGACATCCCCTGGTATTCGACACGGTCCTCGTCGAGCAGGGCGACCTGCTCGACACCGGACTCGAGCAGCTCACGCCAGTTCTCGCCGAGCCAGGACTCCGCGTCGGCCTGGCTCGGGAACACCTCTCGCGGCAACGGGCGGTCTGTCACCTCACCGCCATGCGCGTTCTCGTAACGCCACCGCCATGTCATGCCATACGCTCCTTTTCCGCGGGTTCGCCGGCGCACCCTCCGGCGGCACTGGCACCCTACTCCCGCGCCCCGGCGAGGGCCCGCACCCCGCGCAGCCGTCCGCCCGCCCTGCCGCCCGCCCTGCCGCCCGCTCCAGCCCGTCCGGCCGGGGACGGGGCGTGCCCCCGCGGGGCCGCCGGGGCGCGTACCCTCGGCGCGGTGAAGGTCTTTCTCCCCGGTACGGCGGGTGGCGCGGGCTGGCCGGAGCCGGGCTGCCGGTGCGCCTCCTGCGGGCGTCTTCCCGCCGGTCGCCGGCGGCCGTTCGAGGCGATCGTGGACGGCGCCGTACGCCTGCCGTGCCACTCCCCGCCGTCCGGCTACCGCGCCTTCGGGGAAGGCCACGGCCTGGAGGGCCCCGACGGCACACGCGTGCTGTACGCGCCTTCCGGCCACCCGACCGGCCTGCCGGGCACCGGCCTTTCGGAGACGGCGGGCGGGCGTGGCCGCTGCGACCTTCTGCTGATCGACCTGCTCGACCGGCCGGAGCGGCTCGGGCTGCTGCGCCGCGAAGGGATCGCGGACGTGGACACCCTCGTGGTGGCGGTCGGGCTCGACCACCGGGTGCGCTCGGAGGAGGAGCTGGCCCGGCGGCTGGCGCTGTGGGGCGCGCGGGCCGTGCCGGACGGCACGACACTCGACACGGCCCACCGATCAGCCGGGGCCCGCCCGGAGGGGACGGTTCCCGGCGTGACGCCCGTGGGCCGGCCGTGGCGTGAGCTGGTGCTGGGCGGGACGCGTTCGGGGAAGTCGGCCGAGGCGGAGCTGCGGCTGGCCGCCGAGCCGTACGTCACCTACGTCGCCACCGGCCCCGGCGGCGAGGGCGACGCCGAGTGGGCGGCGCGGATCAGCGCGCACCGGCGGCGCAGGCCGGCGCACTGGGCGACGCTGGAGACGACCGACCTCGCCGGGGCGGTGCGGGACGCCACCACGCCGCTGCTGGTGGACGGGCTGGGCACGTGGCTGGCGGCGGTGTTCGACGAGCACGGCGCCTGGGAGGGCGACCGGTCCGCCGTGTGGCGGCGGTGCGACGAGCTGGTGGCGGCCTGGCGCGGGGCCCGGTGTCGCGTCGCGGCGGTGTCGGACGAGGTGGGCATGGGCGTGGTGCCCGCGACGCCGAGCGGGCGGATGTTCAGGGACGCGCTGGGCCGCCTCAACGAGCGCCTGGCGGCCGAGTCGGAGGACGTCGCCCTCGTCGTGGCGGGCCGCCTCGTCCCCCTGCCGTGACCTCCCACCGGGCCGGACGAAGTGGCCGGACGAGGTGGCTGGACGGTCAGGGACGGACGGCGCGGGCGTACCAGCGGCCGTCGAGGCGGTCGACGTGGAGGGCGCGGCCGAAGCACTCGGACAGGTTGGCGGGCGTGAGGACGTCCGCCACCGGCCCCGCCGCCTGGACGCGGGCGTCGCGCATGAGCATGGCGTGCGTGGTCGTGGCGGGGATCTCCTCCAGGTGGTGCGTCACCGTGATCGTGGTGAGCACCGGCCGCGTCGCCGCCAGGTCCTCGACCGCCGCGATCAGGTCCTCGCGGGCCGGCAGGTCCAGGCCGGCGTACGGCTCGTCCAGCAGCAGCACCGCCGGGTCCGGCATGAGCGACCTGGCCACCCTGACCCGGGCCCGCTCCCCCTGGGAGCACACCCGGAACGGCCGGTCGGCCAGGTCCTTGCAGCCGAGGTCGGCCAGCAGGCGCAGGGCACGGTCACGCTCGGCGTCGCCGTACCTGTCCCAGAGAGGGGCGCTGGTCCCGGTGTGCCCGGTGAGCACCACGGTGAGCGCGGTGGCCCCCTCCTCCTCCAGGAGCCCCTCGTCGACCAGGCGCTGGCTGGAGGCCACCAGGCCGATGTGGCGGCGCAGGGACCGCAGGTCGACCCGGCCGAGGCGGTGGCCGAGGACGCTGACCGCGCCCTCGGTCGGGTGCCGCACGGCGGCGGCCAGCGACAGCAGCGTCGTCTTCCCCGCCCCGTTGGGGCCGAGGATCGCCCAGTGCTCGCCGTACTCCACCCGCCAGTCGACGCCGCTCAGCAGCGTCTTGCCGACGACCCGGACCGCTACGCCTTCGAGTTGAACCACGTGCATCCGCTCACCCTAACGGCCGTACCATCGACCGTTATGCGGCTTCGCGGGGGATCTCCCGGCTCCTCGCCGGGCGGGACGGGCCGGATGGACGGGCTCCGGCTGGCCGTGGGCATGCTGACGATCTTCCCGGTACGCGTGGAACGGGTGGACCGGCGGGCCGCGGGCGTGGCCATGCTCGTGGCGCCGGCCGTGGGGCTGGTGCTGGGGGCGGTGGCCTGCCTGCCGCTGTTGCTCCCGGGGCCGCCGCTGCTGGGCGCGGTGCTGTCGGTGGGGGTGCTCGCGGTGCTGACGCGGGGGCTCCACCTGGACGGGCTGGCGGACCTGGCCGACGGGCTGGGCAGCGGCAAGCCCGCCGGTCAAGCGCTCGACATCATGAAAAAGTCGGACATCGGGCCGTTCGGTGTCATAACGCTGGTGATCACGCTGTTCGCCCAGGTGGCCGCGCTGGCGGCGGCCGGGCCGTACGCGCTGGTGACCGCCTGCGTGACGGGGCGGCTGGCCCTCGTCTGGGCCTGCCGTCCGGGGGTGCCGGCCGCGCGGCCCGGCGGGCTGGGATCGACGGTCGCCGGCACGGTACGGCCCGCGACCGCATCGCTGGTGACCGCGGCGGCGCTCGCCGCGGCCGCCGGCACCGGGCTGGCCGGCACGGGGCTGTCCGGCACGGGGCTGTCCGGCACCGGGCTCCCCGGCGCCGTACCGCTCGCCTTGCTGCTGCCCGTCGCCATGGCCTTGGGGCTGGGGATCGCTCTGCTGCTGCTCCGGCGGGCACGGAGCCGGCTGGGAGGCGTCACCGGGGACGTGCTCGGCGCGCTGGTGGAGACGGCGACGACGGGCGTCCTGGTGGTGTGCGCGATGGCGGGCTGACCCGCACGGGCCGACCCGCCCGGGCCGACCCGTGGGGCCGCGTTCCGGACTCCGTACGCGAAGGCGGGCGGAGCGCAGAGCCCCGGATCAGGGGTCCGCGTGCGAGGGCTCCGTGAGTGGCGAGGTGGCGGGCCCGGGCTGCCGTACGGGGAAGAAGCGGAGCAGCGCCACACCCGTCACGGCGAGTACGGCCCACCCGACCAGGCCCGTGAGCCCGGCCACGACCGGATCGGGCGGCGCGGCGGCGTCGCCGAGCAGCACGACGACGCCCGTCACCGCGTTCACCGAGCCGTGGGCGGCCACGGCGGGCCACACGCTGCCCGAGCGCAGCCGCAGCCAGCCGAACACCACCCCGGCTGCCACGCAGAACCCCACGAAGTAGAGGGCGGCCCACGGGCCGAGGCGAGCGTAGTTGTAGCCCAGGAGCGTGAGCGGCGCGTGCCAGAGCCCCCAGACGACGCCGGAGAGGATCAGCCCGGCGACCGGACCGCGCGCGGCCACGAGCCGGGGCACCAGCCAGCCACGCCAGCCCCACTCCTCGCCGAGTGCCGGGACCGCGTTGAGCAGCGGGCCGGCCAGCACCGCGAGCACGACCTGGACGGTGACCATCGTGGAGAGCCCGGCCGGCACCTGCGCCCCCTGCGCCCGCAGTGCCTCCTGAAACAGGCTGAACCGGGTGAGGTCCAGCGAGACCAGCCCCAGCGCGGCGCTGAGCGCGATCGACACCGCCACGAGCAGCGGCACGCCGAGCCAGGCGAGCAGCACGAGCAGGAGGGTGCGGCCGGGCCGCTCCCCCGGCGTCAGCCCCGTCTCGCGGCGAACACGCGGAACGGCGGCCGCCGGGTCCCGCCGGAACCGCCCAATCCACCCGACCGGCCCGGCAGCAGCCACACAGCCAGCACGCCCAGAGCGGGCGTGAACATCATCAGCACCGCCGACACCTGCGTCGGCGGCGTGCCGAGGCCGCCCGCGAGCCATACGGGCATCGCCACGACCCACGCCAGTCCGAACGACACGGCCAGGAACACCGGCAGCCGGTTCATACGCGTGCCCGTTCGGCGATGAGGGCGTTGATCAGGGACGCCCCGCGCTCGGCGTCGTCGACGCTGATCGCCAGCCGCCCGCCCGAGCGGTAACGGACCACCAGGCACTCCCCGCCGCGCAGCATGATCGTGGCGCTGCCCGGGAGGCCGCGGAAGCCCCACCCGCCGACCTCGGCGGGGCTGCGCGTCTCGGTCCACGCCCGCTCGATGGCGTCCAGGCGGATCCTGCGCACCGGCCACCTCAGCGGCCCGAGCCCGATCACGAGCCCGTCCTCGGTGACCCGCGCCGCGAGCGACGACGTGAGCAGGCCGACGGCCAGCGTGATCCCCAGGCCGGGCAGCAGCGCGCGAGCGGCGCCGCCGTCTGCCAGGCCGAGCAGCACGAGCGCGGCCAGGACGCACAGCGCCACCCCGGCGGCCACGGTCACCGCGGCCAGCCCTCGGTTGCCGGCCCGGCCGACCCACACGGCGCGCCGGCCGGCCTGGAGCCGCAGCGACGGCGGCGCCGACTCCCCCGCGGACGGCGGGTCCGTCTCGCCGCGGCGCAGGTATCCGACCAGCACCCCCACGGCCAGGGACGCGCCGATGACGGCGGCCGCCTGCCAGCCGCTCAGCCGCGCCTCGGTCCAGGAGGAGGCGTCCAGGTTGGCCAGCAGAGTCGTGCCGCTCACCCCGACGAAGAGCACCGCGCCCCCCGCCAGGGCGCCCCACCACCCGGCACGGCCGTTCCTGCGCTGCTGCGCCATCGGGGCGACCACGACGAGGGTCACCCAGAGGACGCCCCAGATCGCCACGTTCACCGTCGTCGACACGGCGAGCGGCATCGCGCCGTCGGGCGCGGACCCGCCGCTCCAGTGGGTGGCGACCGGGTCGGGCAGCCGGTCCCGTACGGCGAGCGGCGCCACGGCCAGGACCGCGGAGACCAGGAGGCCACACAGCGTGGCCGACGTTCGGGGGGTCATGGCAGCTCCTCCAGGATGGTGATGAGGTCCTCGCGGCGGTAGCCGTGCCTCTGGGCGTCCTCCAGCAGCTCGCGCGCCCGCTGGACCAGCAGGGCGCGGCCGCCGGCGGCGCCGGCGACGCTGACGCCCCGTCCCCGCCTGAACTCCAGCAGGCCCTCGTCGCGCAGGTCGCGCAGGGCGCGCAGCACCGTGTTGGTGTTGATGCCGAGCGCCAGGGCCAGGTCACGGGCCGGCGGCAGCCGGTCTCCAGGGGCGTACGAGCCCTCGCCGATGGCCCGGCGGATGGCCGCCGCCACCTGCTCGTGCAGGGGCCGGGCGTCGTTGAGGTCGAGTGTCAGCAACATGATGCCAATGACACTAGCACCATTCCATTACCGCTGATAGGTGGGATGAACCCCTGTTTGTGAGTACCTCGTAACCCTCGATAGAGTCCATTTACGTGACCACTGTGCGGCTGAACTCAGCAGATCCCGTCTCTTTCGACACCGACGCGCTGATCGTCGGGTTCCGGTCCGGCTCCGAAGCCCCCCGCCCCGTCACGAGCGCCGATGCGCTCGACGCGGCCTTCGGGGGCAAGCTCGCCGCCTCCCTGACCGCCGCCGGCTTCAGCGGCCGGCCCGGCGAGATCGCCAAGATCCCCACCTTCGGCGCCATCACCGCCCCGCTGCTGGTCGCGGTGGGCCTGGGTGACGACGCGTCCGGCCCGGTCGAGGAGGTCACCGAGCGTGCCATGGAGGCGATCCGCCCTTTCACGGGATAGCTCTGCTGACGGAC
>NZ_JBEXDT010000074.1:0-49069 GCF_040605905.1 Nonomuraea sp. NPDC005501
CCCCCACGCTCCGCGTACCATGACATCTCTCCGCTAGCGATAGGCGAGCATCCCCATGGCCGAAACTCCCGAAGAGCCTGCCTTCCAGCGGCTCGCGCCGAACGGCCCGCCGTGATGGCGTCGTCGGCCAGCCGCACCGCCAGCGCCGAGTCGTCGCCCGCCGCGGCGGAGACACTCGCCTGCCACAGAGCGTCGATCTCAGCGGAACGGTCCACCACGTCAGGAACGCCGTTGACGTCGAGCACCCGGCGCACGTAGGCGAGCTCGGCGGAGCCGCTCTCCATCTCCTCGCGCGCCTCGACGATCGCCGCGGCGAGGTCGATGGCGATCTCACCCTGTGTGATCTCCAGCCGCTCCGCCTGCCGCAGCGCGTGGGCGGCGAGATCGCGGGCCCGCAGCCGGTCACCGGCGTGCTGGTAGCAGCGGCTCAGCGCCACGGCCAGCGGCAGATCGGCCAGCCGCTCCGGGTGGGCCGAGGCCTCCCTGCGCAGCCGCTCGAACGCCTCGACGGCCTGACCCAGCCGGCCCTGCGCCTCCAGCGCACGCGCCCGGCCGAAGCGGGCGTGCGCCGTGAGCATGGCGTTCTCCTCGTCGGCGGCCTTCACGATCTCCGTGAAGCGCTCCGCCGCGAGGGCCGCGTCACCGTGCTGCAACTCCAGCTCGGCGTGGCGCAGCCCCAGCTCGGTGTCGATGCGCTGACGGGGCTCGATGCCGTGCAACAAGAACTCGGTGGTACATCCCAGCCGCTCCGCCAGGAGCCGGGCCACCACCGGAGTCGGAGTGCGCTTACCCGACTCGATGAGGGAGACATAACTGTCAGACAGGTCGGGCCCGGCCAGCTGGGCCTGGGACATCCGCCTGTTCAGCCGCAGTCCACGGACGCGGTCACCGATGGTTCCCTGACTCGGCATCTCATCTCTCAAGGCGGGGAAGGGTCAACAACACGCAATGATTGCATGAAGTAGCCGAATCTGGTATCCCCAGGTGCAGAAATCCCTGCCCCGGGATTTAATCGTCCCCGCCGTCCTTGCTCGGGAAAAGCATCTGGCACACCTCGAGGTACAGCGTCTCGGGGTAAGGAATGTACTCGACAGTGGACAGTGCCTGATCCTGGCCGGCGGACTCAAGGATGAACTCGCCGTAGCCGAGCATGCGCCCCAGCAGGGATCGCTTGAAGCTCATGTCGGTGACCTTGGACAGGGGCATCATCGCGACCTTGCGCGTGACCAGGCCGGTGGTCGACAACATCCGCTTGGAAGTCACCACAAAGTAATCGACTGACCACTCCGCGACTTTCCATACAAAACGGATCAGTAGCAACAGCCAGAGCCACCAGACGACCACGAGAGCCGTGCCGCCCCCCGAGTCACCGAAGAACTTGCTGAGCAGTCCGGCGATGATCAGGCCGCCGAAGACCTCGGCGACGGGGCGGAGCAGCACGGCCGGGTGACGCCGCACCATGATGACCTGTTGTTCGTCGGGGAGCAGGTAACGGTTGACCGACGACGGGGCCGAGTCCCCGTGGGTCACAAGTCTCATGCCAGGTTGTTCACGAATTGCGCCAGGGAGTCAGCCGCGTTGACCACCGAGTCGAAGGCACCTTTGACCGCCGTCGCCGCGTCGGTCGGTCGTGCCAACAGGTAGTACGCCGCAAAACCTATCCCGCCGTATGAGAGGACTTTTTTGACCTGCACTGTGGCCTCCGTACCCTTACCCACTGCACCCGCCGTATACATTACCCACCCGGCAGCCCGGGTAAAGGTAGGTTCACGGCTTAGCTGAGATCTTGCTTAGCCGCGCTCGCTCGCCACGAGCGCGAGGACGTGAAGATGCTTGCGCGCGATCCGCTCCACGAGGCTCGGATGCGCGTAGCCGGTGACTTCCAGCGCGCCGTAGTGCGCCGCTTCCACGCAACGCGTTACGGTGGTCGCCGAGTGGACGCCGGCGAATTCGTCACGCAGCGTGGTCTCGACGTCCGCGTACGGAGCCGGGACGTCCGCGTACGGACTCGGATCCGCCTCGGTGTGCTCGCTCACGGGAGCACCCCTGCCAGCTCGTTCATCGCGCCCCCTCGCGCCCATGCGGAAGTTGCCTTCTTCTCGCTACGTACCCATGCAACCACAGTATGTAACGAAGAGACCACTCCGCGTGACGGAAGGGTGATTTCTCGGTCCCGGAGTGACTCGGCCGGTCCCGAAGTGATCAGGTCAGACGACGCCGTACAGCCGGTCGCCCGCGTCGCCCAGGCCCGGCACGATGTAGCCGTTCTCGTTGAGCCGCTCGTCCAGCGCCGCGGTGACCACCCGGATCGGCTTGCCCGAGCCGGCGAACACCTTGTCCATGTGCGCCAGCCCCTCCGGCGCCGCCAGCAGGCAGATCGCCGTGACGTCCTCCGCGCCGCGGTCGAACAGGAACTGCACGGCCGCCGCCAGCGTGCCGCCGGTGGCCAGCATCGGGTCCACCACGTAGCACTGCCGGCCGGACAGGTCGTCGGGCAGCCTCGTGGCGTACGTCTCGGCCTGCAGGGTCGACTCGTTGCGGATCATGCCGAGGAAGCCCACCTCGGCCGTGGGCAGCAGCCGCGTCATGCCGTCGAGCATGCCCAGCCCGGCCCGCAGGATCGGGACCACCAGGGGGTAGGGCTTCGCCATCCGGACGCCGTGAGCCTCGGCCACGGGAGTCCGCACCGTCACGTCCGCCACGCGGACGTCGCGGGTCGCCTCGTACGCCAGAAGTGTGACCAACTCGTCCGCGAGCCTGCGGAACGTGGGAGAGTCAGTGCGGACATCGCGCAACGTGGTGAGCTTGTGGGCCACGAGCGGATGGTCGACGACGAGGGTTTCCATAACGGATAACGCTATCTTGTGTGGGACGTACCGGCACGTCGTGCCTCGGTTTGACCACGATTTGGTCGGAGCGGCACACGGGTGCCGGTGGTGTCTGGAACGATTGGGAGCCCGTACGGGCCGCATCGGGTGGGGTGGACGATGACAGACGAGGACGCGTTCGACTTCGCCATCGTGGTCTATCGCGAGGACGAATGCTGGGACGCCGAGATGCTGCCGGTGGCGCTCACGTCGGACCTGCACGGTCTGATCAAGGCCATTCGCCAGCAGCCGAGCGAGAGCGGCACCATCGGCCTGGTCGCGGTGGGCGACGAGTTCTTCGTGGCGTTGCGGGTGCTGGGGGAGCGCGTCGACGTGTTCCTCTCCGACATCGCCGCCTCCTGGGACTTCCCCCTGGCCCGCCAGGTGCTGGAGTACCTCGACGTGCCGGTCCCCGACGAGGACGAGCTGGACGAGATCCTCCAGGACGAGGAGGTCGCGCTCCCCGCGGGAGATTTGTCGATCTTCGCCGATCTGGGTCTGGACGAGATGGAGCTGGGCATCCTGTCGGGTGACATTGACCTGCTGCCCGAGGACGTGCTGTCGAGCATCGCCGCGCGGCTCGGCTTCTCCGAGCCGTTCGAGCGCGCCATCGAATCCGTCTTCGGCTGACCCCTGGAGCTTGCACACATGGCCAACACGTTCGCCGCGGCTTTCGTCAGGACCCCGGACGGCTGGAGCGGGGCCGAGGTCGACCTGAGCGAGGCCGAGATCGTCGACGACTTCGGCGACGCCGTGACCGAGGCGCTCAGCCTGTCCGGTGACGAGATGGCGCTGCTCTGCGTCGAGGTCGAGGACGAGTGGTTCGCCATCGTGCGCTACCTCGGCGACGAGGAGCCGCGGGTGTTCCTCTCCGACGCCCACGCGATCGCGCCGGGCAGCCTCGGTGAGCTGTTCGCCGAGTTCGCGGGCGTGAGCGTCGACAAGGAGAGCAACGCGCTGGGCGTACGGCCGGCGGGCGACTTCGAGCTGCTGAGAGACCTCGGCCTGAGCTCGGAGGAGCTGCTGGAGCTCAGCATGGAGGAGGGCGTGCTGCCGGCCGACATCCTCTCCGTGATCGCCGAGCGGCTGTCGTTCGCCGACGAGCTCGACCGGCTGCGGTGACCCCGCGCGGGACGCGGTGACGTCCGGGTACGACGGGGCGATGCGGCTGGCGCTGGCCGAGGCCGCGAGCGCCGGCGCGCGCGGCGAGGTTCCCGTGGGCGCGGTCGTCCTCGGTCCCGCCGGCCGCGAAGTCCCTGGCGGCTCAGGCGGGCCGGGTGGCTTGGGCGGGCCAGGTGGCTCAGGCGGGCCGGGGGGCTTGAGCGGACCGGGTGACTTGGGCGGGTCGGGTGGCGCGGTGCTGGCCGCCGCCGGGAACGACCGCGAGTCCGCGTCCGACCCCACCGCGCACGCGGAGATCCTCGCGCTGCGTGAGGCCGCGCGGATCCGCGGCGGGTGGCGGCTGGACGGCTGCACCCTCGTGGTCACCTTGGAGCCCTGCACGATGTGCGCGGGCGCCGCGGTGCTCGCCCGGGTCGACCGGATCGTCTACGGCGCGGTGGACGAGAAGGGCGGCGCCGTGGGCTCCCTCTGGGACGTCGTCCGGGACCGCCGTCTCAACCACCGGCCGGAGGTCGTCATGGGTGTGATGGCCGAGGAGTGCGCCGCCGTCCTTTCCGAGTTCTTCGCCACTCGGCGGATCCGGTAAGCTCGTCCGCGGTGGTGTCGCCTAGTGGCCGAGGGCGCACGCCTCGAAAGCGTGTGATGGGGCAACTCATCCGTGGGTTCAAATCCCACCACCACCGCCGCTGCGTAGGGCCTCCGATCTGGATCAACAGGTCGGAGGCCTTCGCATGTCAAGATCATGAGGGAACCGTGGAAGAACGGGCCGGCGGCGCTCTCCGAGGGCGGGCAGCGGGCTGATGCCGCTTGAGCCGCTTCCGTTCCAGCACGAAGTTCGGCTGAGTCAACGACCGCTCCGGCGTCTCCTTGCAGCTCACCCCCACACGACAGCACTGCCCGTACCATCGGGCACATGACATGCGTGCTGGTCGTGGAGGACGACCTGGTCATCAGGTCAGAGCTGGTCGAGGCACTGACCGCCCAGGGCTACGAGGCGGAGCCGGCCGCGGACGGGGCCGAGGCGCTACAGGCGGCGGAGCGGCACCAGCCTGATCTCGTCCTGCTGGATCTGGGGCTGCCCGACGTGGACGGGGTGGCCCTGTGCCGCCGGCTCCGGTCAAGGGCGCCGGACACGGTGATCGTCGTGCTGACAGCTCGTACGCAGGAGTTCGAGGTCGTGGTGGCGCTGGACGCGGGTGCCGACGACTACCTGACCAAGCCGTTCCGGCTGACGGAGCTGATGGCCAGGATCCGCGCGCACCTGCGAAGGCGCGGCCCGGCGCAGGGGGAGCGCATGCTGACGGCCGGGCGGCTGCGGCTCGATCTGCTCGCCCGGCGCGCCTACGTCGGGGAGGCGGAGGTGGCGCTGCGACCCAAGGAGTTCGACCTGCTGGCAGCGCTGGTGAGTCGCGCGGGCGAGGTGGTGACGCGTGAGCAGCTCATGGACGAGGTGTGGGACGAGAACTGGTTCGGCCCCACCAAGACGCTGGATGTCCACGTGTTCGCGGTGCGTCGCAAGCTGGCCGAGCACAACGAGGGGATGGAGCGGATCGTCACGGTGCGGGGGCGCGGCTACCGCTACGAGCCGTGAGCCGTGAGCCGTGAGGCGTCGTGGCCGGGCAGCAGCATGCTGAACAGCGGCGGGCTGGCCCGGCTGAGCACCAGCCTGCCGCCCTCGGCCTCGGCCAGTGAGCGGGCCAGGGCGAGGCCGATGCCGTGGGTGTGGCCGCTGGCCCTGACGAACGGGTCGGCTCCTTCCGCCAGGCCCGGCCCGTGATCGCTGACTTCGACGGCCATCCCCGGGCCCACGTCGGCGACGGTGACCAGGACCTCCCCCTTGCCGTGGCGCAGGGCGTTGTCGAGCAGGACGCGCAGGATCTGCCGGACGGCTGCGGGATGGGCCGTCACCGGCGGCAGACCGGGCTCGACGGTGATGGTCAGGCGGCGGCCCTGCTCGGCCAGCGGGCCGTGCCACTCCTGGCAGATCTCCTCCATCAGCGCGTCCACGTCGATCTGCTCACTCGGCACGCGGGCGTCGCGGCTGAGCCGTACGAGATCATCGATGACCTCCTGCAGACGCTCGCCCCTTGTCAGCGCGGCCCGGACCGCCGGGGCCAGGTCCCCGCCCGGCCGGGACAGCGCCGATTCCAGGCCGAGCAGCAGGCCGGTCAGGCCGGTGCGCAGTTGGTGGGAGACGTCCGCGCTGAAGGCCCGCTCGCGGGCGAGCACGTCGCCGAGGCGGCGGGCCGTCGACTCCAGGGCCTGCCCGGCCTGGTCGGCCTCGCGGAGCCCGGAGGGTGCGGCGCGGATGCTGAAGTCGCCGCCGCCGAGCGCCAGTGCCGCGGCGGTCAGCCGCTCCAGCGGGGCGGCGAGCCTGGCCGACTGGCGTGAGGCCGCGCCCGCGGCCAGGGTGATGACCACCAGCGCGAGTCCGCCCATGATCAGCCACGCCTCGTGGACGCGCTCCTCCACCTCCGAGTTGAGGGTCGCCACGCGGATGACGAGTGCGGGGCCCTCGTCGGAGGGGACGGGTGCGGTCACGGCCAGGAATGCGCCCTCCACCGTGTCGTGCACGCGGCCGTCTTCACTGGAGGTGGCCAGGCGGGAGTGGGCGGGGCCGTCGCCGAACACGCGGGTGCCGTCCAGTCGGTAGCCGCCGATGGCCAGCTCGCCGGACAGGCCCGTCGGCAGCTTCAACGGCACACGCGGTTCCTCGGGGACCGCGGCGGCGACCCAGGCGGCGTCACGTTGCAGCGCGGCCACCGCCTGGTCGTGGTAAAGGATGTTGACCGCGACCGCCAGGGGCACCAGGAAGAGCGCGACGGCCAGGACGGTCACGCTCACGATCACCACCAGCACCCGCCGCCGCAGCGGCACGCCCTGCGCTGTCACTCGTCCAGGGTGGCAGAAGTCAGGTAAACGCCCCGCTAATCCGTTGCTCAGCGGGCGCTTTCCGGCGCGCTCCTAGCGTGGGAGACATGAAGGTACGGCAGAGCGTCATCGCACTGGCCATGGCCGGGCTGGCGGCTGGCTGCGCGGCAGCGACGCCCGCCCAGACCCAGGCCCAGACCCAGACCCAAGCGCACGCAGAGGCACCAGCGAGCGACAAGGCCCCGGCTCCGCAGCCCACGGAGTCGAATCCGCCGGGCGACATCCCGGACGACACGGTCTTCGTGAGCTACCGGCACCCAAGGCAGCCGTACCAGGTGAAGGTGCCCGAGGGGTGGGCGCGCACGGACCTGCCCACCGGCGCGAGCTTCACCGACAAGCTGAACAGCATCCGCATCGAGACCGGGCCCGCCGCCTCCCCGCCGACCGAGGCGTCGATCAGGAGGCAGGTGCACAGCGGCGACATCCGCACGGTCGGCACGGTGACGAGGAAGGGCGGCCAGGCGGTGCGGATCGTCTACCGCGCCGACAGCAGCCCCGACCCGGTCACCGGAAAGGTCGTCAAGGACCAGGTCGAGCGCTACACCTTCTACCGCGCCGGGCGCGAGGCGATCCTGACCCTGTCCGGGCCGGTCGGCGCCGACAACGTGGACCCATGGCGCACGGTTTCCGACTCCTTCCGCTGGACGGCGTCGTGATGTTGCAGGCCGAGGAGCTCTACCGGTTCTACCGGTCGGGCGATGAGGAGACCAGGGCGCTGCGCGGGGTCAGCCTCGATGTCGCCGCGGGCGAGGTCGTGCTGGTCAGCGGCCCGTCGGGGTCGGGCAAGTCCACGCTGCTGGCCTGCCTGGGCGGGCTGGACGACCCGGACGGCGGCACCGTCAGGGTGGACGGCCACCGCATCAGCCACCGGCCGGAGGCCGAGCGGGCCGCGTTGCGGGCCCGGCTGGTGGGCGTGCTGTTCCAGAGCGGCAACCTGATCGAGCATCTGACGGTCGCGGCCAACGTCGATCTGGCCCAGCGGTTGGCGGGGCGGCGTGATCGTCGCCTGCGCGATGAGCTGCTGGCCGGTCTGGGGATCTCGGCCAGGGCGGGGGCATGGCCGAGCCGGCTGTCCGGTGGAGAGGCGGCCCGCGCGGGGCTGGCCGTGGCGCTCGCCAACCGTCCGGCTCTGCTGCTGGCCGACGAGCCCACCGGCGAGCTCGACCAGCACACGGAGGGGCCCGTGCTGCGGCTGATCCGCGAGCAGGCCGGTGAGAGCACCGCCGTGGTGATCGCCTCGCACAGTCCGGGCGTACGGCGGCTGGCCGACCGCGTCGTTGAGCTGAAGGACGGCCGAGTGACATGACCGTGGAGCTGAAGGACCGGGCGGCCGGCATGACCGCGCTGGTCACCTGCGAGGGCCTGGCCCGGTCGTACGGCAAGGGAGCGAACGCCCTGGTCGCCGTGCACAGCGTCACCTGTGAGCTGCGGCCGGGGCAGCAGGTCGCGGTCACCGGCCCGTCGGGGTCGGGCAAGACGACGTTGCTGCACCTGCTGGCCGGGCTTGACCGGCCCACGGCGGGGCGGATCGCCTGGCCCGCCCTCGACGACCACCCGCGCGGCCGCGTCGGCGTGGTCTTCCAGGGGCCCAGCCTGCTTCCCCCGCTCGACGTCGCGGAGAACGTCGCGCTGCCGCTGATCATCGCGGGAGTAGGGGACGCCGAGGCCAGGGCGCGGGCGTTGACCGCGCTGGCCATGATCGGCCTGGCCGACCTGGCCGGGTCACTGCCCGAAGAGCTGTCGGGGGGGCAGGCGCAGCGCGTCGCGGTCGCCCGCGTGCTGGCCGCCGAGCCTCGCCTGATCATCGCGGACGAGCCCACGGCGCAGCTCGACTCGGACCTGGCCCGCCGAGTGGTGGACCTGCTCACCAGGGTGGCCTCCCAGCTCGA
Organism: Nonomuraea sp. NPDC005501; assembly: GCF_040605905.1. Taxonomy (NCBI): domain Bacteria; kingdom Bacillati; phylum Actinomycetota; class Actinomycetes; order Streptosporangiales; family Streptosporangiaceae; genus Nonomuraea; species Nonomuraea sp. NPDC005501. Next base: position 8,810 of record NZ_JBEXDT010000074.1, read on the forward strand.
GTCGGCCCTCGTGGTGGCCACCCACGACCCGCTGGTCGCGGCACGGCTGCCCGACACCTGGACCATGAGCGACGGAGCTCTCACATGCTGATCCTCCTGTGGCTGCGTGGCCTGCTGACCCGCCGGGCGGGCAGGCTGGCCGCGGCAGCGGCGGGCATCGCGCTCGCCGTGGCCCTGCCCGCCGCGCTGGGCGCGTTCCTCGCCTCCGCCAAGGCCACCATGACGGCCCGCTCGATCCAGCGGGTGGTGGTCGACTGGCAGGTGGAACAGCAGCCCGGCCAGACCGTGTCCGTCCCGATGCCCGGCACGTCCCGCGAGGTGAGCTTCGCCAGAGTGGACGGCTTCGAGTCCCGCCAGGCCGGGCAGACGCTGACCACGGGCGCGGGCCAGGTTCTCGGCCTGCCCGCCGACTACGCCGCGACCTTCCCCGGCCAGCTGCGCCTGCTCGCGGGGAACGCGAACGGGCCGCTGCTGGCCCAGCAGACCGCCGCCAACCTGCACGCCCGACCCGGTGCCGGCGTCACCGTGCGCCGCCCAGGGTTGCCCGACACGGCAGTGGCGGTCACGGGGGTGGCGGAGTTGCCCGCCGCCGACTCGCTGTTCCAGCGGGTCGGCGCGCCGCCGGGCGCGCAGCCGCAGGCGCCCCCCGACAATGTTCTGCTACTGCCGGAGGCGGACTGGCACCGGCTGTTCGACGGCATCGCACGCGACCGGGTACGCACCCAGTACCACGTCCGCATCGGCCACCGGCTGCCGCCCGACCCCGCCGCGGCCTACACGGCGGTCACCGGGCAGGCGCGCAACCTGGAGGAACGGATGGCCGGCAGCGGCCTGGTCGGTGACAACCTCGGCGCGGCTCTGGGTACAGCCCGCGAGGACGCCGTGTACTCCCAAGTGTTGTTCCTGTTCCTGGGCGCGCCGGCGGTCGTGCTCGCGGCGCTGCTCGCCGGTCTCGTGACGCGGGCCGGCGCGCCGCGGCGGACGGCCGAGCAGGCGCTGCTACGTACCAGGGGCGCGTCCAGGGGCACGCTGGTGCGGCTCGCGCTGGCCGAGACGGCGCTGGTGGGCGTGACCGGTGTGCTGGCCGGCCTGGGCCTCGCCGCAGTGGCCGGACGGGTGCTGTTCGGTTCGGCGAACGTCTCCTGGTGGGCGGCCGTCCTGGGATTGCTGGTCGCGGCCGTCACCGTGCTGATGCCCGCGCTGCGCGCCTCCACCGTGGCGGCCGCCCGCCGTCCGGTCGGTGAGCGCCGCCGTGCCCCCGCAGGGCTTCGGTACGGGCTGGACCTGTGGCTGCTCGCCGGTTCCGCCGTGATCTTCTGGATCACCAGCAGGAACGGCTACCAGCTCGTCCTGGTCCCCGAGGGCCTGCCCCAGTTGTCGGTCGACTACTGGGCCTTCGCGGGGCCGGCACTGCTGTGGGCGGGCGTGGGCCTGCTCATCTGGCGCCTGACCAGGACCTTGCCGATCACCTGGGCGGTGCGGCCACTGGCCGGAGGGCTGGCGGGAACCGTGTCCGCCATGCTGACCCGCCAGCGCGCCCCGCTGGCCCGCGCAGCCACCCTGGCCGCGCTGGCCGTCGCGTTCGCAGTCTCCACCTCCGTCTTCGACACCACCTACCGCCAGCAGGCGCAGGTGGACGCCGAGCTGACCAACGGCGGCGACGTCACGGTCTCCCAGACCACCGCCACGTCGGGGCAGCTCGCAACCGTGCCCGGCGTGGCCAGGGTCGAGCCGTTGCTACACCGCTTCGCCTACGTCGGCTCCGACCTGCAGGACCTGTACGGCCTGCGCCCCGCCACCGTCCGGCTGCACGACACCTACGTCTCCGGCGGCACCGCCCGCGAGATTCTCGATCGGCTCGCCCGTCGGCCGGACGCGCTGCTGGTCAGCCAGGAGACCGTCAACGACTTCCAGCTTCACCTCGGTGACCAGGTACGGCTGCGCACCGAGGACGGCAGGACCGTCCCCTTCCACTACGCCGGCATCGTCACCGAGTTCCCGACAGCACCCCGCGACAGCTTTCTCGTCGCCAACGCCTCCTACCTGGCCCGCACCATGCCCGCCGACACCACGTACCTGATCACCACCGACGGGACGCCGCCCCACCGGGTCGCCGCCGACTTGCGCGGCAGGCTCGGGCCGACGGCGAAGGTCACCGACGTGGAGACCACCCGTCAGGTCGTCGGCAGTAGCCTCACCGCCGTGGACCTGGCCGGCCTGACCGCCATCGAGCTCGGCTACGGGCTGACGCTGGCGGCCCTGGCCACGGGCCTGCTGCTGGTGCTCGGCTTCGCCGAACGGCGTCGCACGTACGCGCTGGCCAGGGTGCTGGGGGCCACCCCGCGTCAGGTGGGTTCGTTCGTGTGGGCGGAGGTGGCGCTGGTCGGAGTGGCCGCGGCCGTGCTGGGCGCGTTGTGCGGGTGGGCGCTGTCGCGGATGCTGGCCGCCGTGCTCAGGGGAGTGTTCGACCCGCCTCCCGACGCGCTGGCCGTGCCGTGGGCGTACCTGTCCGTCCTGGCGGTCCTCGGTGTCGCGGCGCTGCTGGCCGCAGGAGCCGCCACGGTACGGGCAGCACGCCGGCCACCGTTGACCGTGCTACGCGACCTGTGACCGGTCAGCGTCCCGCTTGCAGATCGGCCAGCAGCGCGGTCCAGCGTTCACCGATGGACTCCGGGGCGTACCGCTTGGAGGTGGCCAGAGCGGCCGTCCCCATCAGGTGGCGCTCGATCTCGTCGTCGATGAGGAGACCGATCGCCGCGGCCAGGGCGTCGACGTTCTGCCGGGGGACGAGGAGCCCGTCGTGGCCGTGTGTGATGATCTCGCCGGGGCCGTGCGGACAGTCGAAGGCGACCACGGGCACGCCCTTGCTGAGCGCTTCCAGCACGGTCATCGGGAAGCCCTCGCGGAGGGAGCTGAGCACGAAGATCGAGGCGTCGTCGAGCTCGGCGCCGACGTCGCGGGAGGGCCCGGGAAGCTCGACCGAGCAGGCCGGCCCGAGCTTCCCGGCCAGCTTCATGAGGTGGGCGCGTTCGGGCCCTGAGCCGATGATGCGCAGCGTCCAGTCGGGGTGTACGACGCTGACCTGTCGCCAGGCGCGCAGCAGCAGGTCGAAGCCCTTGACCTTGGTCAGGCGGCCGATCCCCACGACGGTCTTGGAGTTCAGAGGAGAGCGGCCGCCGGTGAGCGGCGGCGTGGCGTTGGGGATGCGCAGCAGGTGCCGCGGCGCGCGGGTGCCCAGGGCCGTCCGGTAGGCGTCCAGGTCGGCCTCGGTCAGGGTGACCAGCGCGTCGAGCCTGCCGTACCGGCGGGCGATCATTTGCCGGACGGTGGGCTTGTGTGAGCCGTAGCCGGTGTGCTCCAGCCCGATCGTGATCACGCCGGGCGGGGCCAGCAGGGCGGTGGCCAGGTTGAGTCCTGGGCGTGTGGTGATCAGGACGCCGGTGCGCAGGCCGCGCAGCAAGCGCGCCAGGGCGAGGTCGGTACGCAGGTCGAACCTGTCGTACGCGGCCTCCTCCCGCGGGATGAGCCTGCTGCGGAGCAGGCGCGCGAGCAGGGCGCCGCGGGGCCGGCGGTCGGTGCGGTCGTCCAGGAAGGTGACGCGAACGCCAGGCGGCACCTCGAAGAAGGGCTTGTCCTTGGTCTTGGTGACGCTGACGATCTCCACGTCGTGATCGGCCGCCAGCGTGCCGGCGAGGTTGAAGGCGGTCCGGATGGTCCCGCCCATGCCGTGCGCGTGCAGCAGAAGGATCTTCACCTGCCGGGTGCTGGGCGGGCCGGCCCGGCGCTCCCTGCGGCGGTTGGCCACACGCAGCGAGAACACTCCGAGTCTTCGCGCGTTGACGGCCAGATGGACGGCGGCCGTGGTCAGAATGACCGAACCCAGGGTGTCGGTGGGATAGTGCGCCCCGAGATAGACCCTCGCGGCCATCTGACCGGCCACGAGCACGCCACCCACCGCCACCACAGGCCAGAAGAACCGGGTCTTCCTGGCCAGCAGCGCCACGGCGACCACGATCGACAGAGTCAGGCACACGTGACCGCTGGGGTAGCTGTCGGGGCCGAGCTCCCGCACCAGAGCGTGGACCGCCGCGGGCCGGGGGCGGGCGACGATGACCTTGACCAGTGCGCCCACGCCCCACCCCGCGGCGATCACGAGCAGCACGCCTCCGGCGGCGCGCGTCCGCCCCGAGACGGCGACACCCACGACGAGGAGCGCGGCGAGAACCGTGCCGACGATGGTGCCGAAGCCCACGTTCAACACCTGCGCCACTGCGGTCAGCCAGGGGCCGCGTAGCGACTGCAGGGCCTGGCTCAGGTCCGTGTCCGCCGCGGTCCACGCAGGCGTGCGCGCGGCGAAGCCGCCGGCCACGCCCAGGCCCAGGAACGCGGCGGAGACCGGCACCGGGACTGTCGTTCTGCTGCCTGATCTCATGAACGAACGGTATGGAGAGGCGTTACAACGCTCGCTCAGCACTCGGTTAGCGCGGCGCTAACCTTTACACCCCGCAGGCCGAGGTTTCGGCCCAGGATTAACCTCGCGTTGTGGCTGGCCGAACCTGTTGCTATCCGACGTTTCCGCAGACTGTGGGCGTCAGTACGACGTCAACACATCGGAGATATTTCAGTGCGTAAGCCTACGATCATCGCCGGACTTGCCACCGCGGCCGTCCTCGTGGCGAGCGGCGGAGCCGCTGCTTTCGCCTCCTCCACCGACCAGAGCCCTGCCTCCTCCTCCGCCCAGTCCTCCGCCGCCCCCACTGAGCAGGCCCCCGAGAACGAGGCCGCCACTCCTGAGGAGAGCGCGGAGCCCAACGAGGGCACGAAGGAAGACGAGCAGGGCGAGAAGGCCGAGGCCGAGGACGGCAACGACGACAAGGGCGGCGAGAAGGCCGAGGCCGAGGACGGTCAGGACGACAAGGGCGGCGAGAAGGCCGAGGCCGAGGACGGTCAGGACGACAAGGGGCAGGAGGCCGGCTCCGAGGCTCAGGAGGGCAAGCAAGGCCAGGCGGGCGACCAGAACGAGCAGGAGGGCAAGGGCGACGCCTCCGAGCCCGAGGACGGCTGAGCCAAGCGCCGGGCACCCCGGAACTCACCATGCTGGGGTGCCCGGCTCGCCCTTCGCACTCGGCTCTCTCAGGGCGCGCCCCACCGCGCCAGAGCGGCCACGTGAAGATCTACGCGCGGCACTGCGGACCCTCGGGTCGGATGCACCAGCGTGCTCCCGGCCGGGCTGCCCGCCCGGGACGGCGACGCCCCCTGGCAGACCGGCCTGCTGCTGACCATGGCCGCCGCGGGCGCAACACGCGGAAGGCCTTGGCAAACAGTCACGTCCGGTGGCGTCAAATTCCTCCTCGCCCAGTCCAGTCACTGAAAGTAATCGATAGGTTACCTAGGTGATAATCCGGGTGGTGGGGACGGTGCAGCGGTGGCTGCTCGCGTTGATGATGGTCTGTTATCTGCTGGCTGCGGTCATGCCGCGTCCGGGTGAGGTCTTGCGGACGATGGCGCTGCGCTTGCCTGGATCCGGTAATGGCGTGACGATGCCCATGGTCTTGCTGGCTGTGATGTTGTCGGCTGCCGGTCTGGGGGTGCGGGCGCGGGATTTGTGCGCAGTGGTGGGCAGACCCCTGCGGCTGGCGTCGGGCGTGGCGGTGAACGCGCTCCTGCCTGTGGCGCTCTTGCCGGTCGCTGCGATGTGCCTGCGGGCCTGGTCCGACGCTGCGGAGGTGGAGTGCCTCGCGGTCGGATTGCTGCTGGTGCTCGCGATGCCGATTGCCGGCGGAGCGGCGTCCTGGGGGCAGAACGCGGGTGGCAATGTCCCCTTGGTGGTCGCCATGGTCGTGGGTTCGACGCTGCTCAGTCCTGTCACGGTTCCGTGGGGGCTGGCCCTGTCCGCCGCCCTGGTCGGTCCGGCGGGCGTCGGCAGCCTTGATGACACGGCGCGGCTCGACGGGCTGGCCGGGACGGCGGGCGCGGGCGCGTTCGCCCTGGCCTTGATCGTGCTGCCGTGCCTGGGAGGGATCATCGCGCGGGCCATGCTCGGGGAGCGGCGAGCGGCACGCACCGCCCCGATCACCAAGCTGGTCAACATCGTGAACATCCTGCTGCTTTGCTACATCAATGCTTCCGGCGCGCTCGGGCCGGCCCTGTCACACCCCGACCCTGACTTCGTGGTCCTGGCCGTATGCGTGGCCGGCGCGGTCTGCTGCTTGTCCTTCCTCGTCGGCAGGTGGATATCCCGATGGACCCGATGCGACACTCCGGACGGGATCTCGCTCACCTTCGCCACCGGCATGAACAACACCAGCGCGGCGGCGGTCCTGGCCGCAAGCTGGTTCGCGCACCGTCCGCAGGTCCTCCTGCCGATTCTGGCCTACAGCCTGCTGCAGAAGCTCGCCGCCGGTCTGTTCGGAACCCGGCCGCCCGCCCCGCCTGCTGCGCTGTCATGAGCCCTCCAGCACCGTCTCGGTGACGCATGAGCGCGGGGCGGGCGCGGTCCCGGCGACCATCGCGACCACTCCGCCCACTATGCCGGCTGGAGGTCGTTGCGACGTTCCTGTAGGTGAGCCCAACCCATGAGGCCGAACAGCACGGCGAGCAGGACAGCGGAGGAGCCGGCGGTTCCTAGGTCGAGCCCGCCTTTGGCGGTCGGCTTGGTGAGGAGGTCACCGGCGGTGGCGCCGAAGGGTCGGGTCAGGACGAAGGCGAGCCAGAACAGCAGTACATTGGGCACGGCCGGGACGTACTTGAGGGCGAGGAGCAGTGCGAGCAGGGCAGTGATGAGCACCACGCCTCCGCCGTAGCCGAGGCCTGAGCTGTCGGACAGGAAGTCGCCCAAGGAGGTGCCGAGCGTGTTGGAGACGAGGATCGCCGCCCAGAAGAGGGCTTCGCCGCGGAAGGTGTCGATGTCGCGGATCGCGAAGGTCAGGCCGGTGATCTTCCAGCTGACGAAGATGGCGATGAGGATCGAGATGAGGATCGCGGCTCCGACGGGGTAGCCCAGGCCGAGGCCCTGCGGCCCCCAGCCGAGCGACGTCGCTCCGTTGGCCAGGTATGCGCTGCTGGCGTCCCGGTTCATGAAGTCCGACATCGTGGTGCCGGCCATGCTGGTGGACAGGATGACCGTCCAGTAGAAGAACGGGTTGTACCGCTTGGAGGCGAGCTGGATCACCAGAGTGACAACGAAGATCAGGGACAACCCGACCGTGGTGAGGAAGTAGCCGACCTTCAGTGTCTGGGCGAACAGGTCGCCGGCGGTCTCGCCGAGAGTGGTGGCGGCGACCTTCATGATCCAGAAGGCCAGCGTGACCTCGGGCAGCTTCTTCATCACGTACCTGCCCCCGCCGGCGATGCCCGCCTCGGTGAAGACGTTGCGTCCTGGCACTGCTCATCTCCTTCAGGACGTGCGAGTTTGTGATCTCGCGAACCGCTGGGCGAACCGTCACTCCCGCGGGACCTGACGCTGCGGCGGGTGGCCGACAGCGCTGTGCGTTGTACGTCCCGCCGGGTGGGAGTGGTTCGCGTCGATCAGGCGCATGGGATGTTCGGCATCGGGTGGTGGCGCCGGCTGCAGGACATATCCATGTGCATTGACGCCTTGCTGATGCATCTCAGTCTGCGAAAACGACGGACAGCGGCGGGTTCTGTCAGCCATAACGCGAGGTTAATTTGCACGGATGGCCCCTGCGCCCTACCTGCGGGGACGAAGGGGCGGTGCTAACCGAACCTTGATCGGGCCATGACGGTGCCCAGAGGATCTGGCCCGCGCCTCAGGATGATCACGGCCATCGTGCTCCCTGGTCGGGGGAACGAGCGGTCCGGGCCGGTCCGCATTAGTCCAGGAGAGTCTGGATACGCCCGCCACTACCGGGTATTCGGCGCATGATCGCAGGCCAGAGAAGGTAGGTGGGCGGGTTCAAATCCCGTCACCACCGCCGCCGATCGGGCCCCTGACCAGTTCAGGGGCCCGACGCGTTTTCCGGCTTCGGAGGTCAGGCGGGCAGGTCCAGCACTCTGGCGTGCAGGATGGAGCGCTGGTGCAGCGCGGCCCGCAGCGCCCGGTGCAGGCCGTCCTCCAGGTAGAGCTCGCCCTGCCACTGCACCACGTGCGGGAACAGGTCGCCGTAGAAGGTGGAGTCGGCGGCGAGCAGGGAGTGCAGGTCCAGCATCGCCTTCGTGGTGATCAGGGAGTCGAGCCGGACCTGGCGCGGCGGGATCTGGGCCCACTCTCGGTGGGTCAGACCATGTTCGGGATAGGGGCGTCCGTCGCCGACCAGCTTGAAGATCACCCCCCCGATTTTAGGAGAGATTCAGCCTCGTTGTGCTGTTTGCGAGAATTATCGGTGCCGACGGGCCCGCGACGACCCGGGCCGGGACCTCCGTTCAGCCGAGCTGACCAGCGGCGCACGACTTCGGCTGACCCGAGCCGTACCCCTGCTTGAAGGCGTTGACGCGCTGCTCCGAGGAGCCGTGCGTGAACGAGTCGGGATCGACCCGGCCCTGCGTGCGCTGCTGGATCCGATCGTCGCCCACCGCGGCCGCCGCGTCCAGCGCCTCGGCGATGTCCGTGTCGGTGAACGGCTTGTCGTAGAAGCCGGTGTCGATGGCGTTCTTGGCCCACACGCCCGCGTAGCAGTCGGCCTGCAACTCCGTGGCCACCGAGCCGCCGCCCTCCAGCGCGCCGGTCAGGTTCTGCACGTGGTGCCCGTACTCGTGGGCGATCACGTACGCCTGGGCGAACGGGCCGCCCTTGGCGCCGAACCGGCTGTGCAGGTCGTCGAAGAAGCTCAGGTCGAGGTAGACCCGCTGGTCGCCGGGGCAGTAGAAGGGGCCGACCGACGAGTCCGCCGCGCCGCACGCCGTGCGGACGCCGCCCGAGTACAGAATGGTCTTGGCGGACCGGTAACCCGAGACCTCGTCCTTCCAGTAGTCCTGGATGCTGTTGACCACGCCGATCACCCGGCACTTCTCCGACTGGTCGGCGTCCTTGCCGGTCTTGCACTCCTGCGAGAGGTTCGAGGCCGGCTGCCGCTGGGCGGGCTCTCCGCCGCCGCCACCTCCGCCGGCGTTGTTCAGCAGGAACACCACGACCGCCACGATCAGGGTGACGATGCCGCCGCCACCCAGGACCATCCCGCCGGGGAACCCCCCGCCCCCACCACCGCTGCCGCCGACGTCCTCCACCTGGGAGGAATCGAGATTGACGTCGTCTCGGAAGTCCATCGCCAACGTCCCTTCTCCATGCGCCCGCATGCCACATGCTCGGTGTGCCCGCATGACAGCTTCCCGAAAGGCGGCGGGTGATTCCACGCCGGGCGGCGGTCTCGTGGTCGGGGCGCTCGGGCAGGCCCCCGAATTCTCCGTGGACACGTCCGATAATCTCGGGAAATGACCGCAGGCTTGATCGGGATCGCGCTCGTGTCCCTCGGCATGGTTCTCACGCCCGGACCCAACATGATCTACCTTGTGTCCCGTTCCATCACCCAGGGCCGCAAGGCGGGCCTGATCTCCCTCACCGGCGTCGCGCTGGGCTTCACGATCTACCTGACCGCCACGTGCCTGGGCCTGACCGCGATCTTCGCGTACGTGCCCGCCGCGTACACGGCGCTCAAGCTGGGCGGCGCCGCGTACCTGCTCTGGCTCGCCTGGAACGCCGTCAAGCCGGGCGGCACCTCGGCCTTCGAGCCGCGCGAGCTGCCGGTCGAGCCGCCGCGCAAGCTGTTCGCCATGGGCCTGCTGACCTGCCTGCTCAACCCCAAGATCGCGATCCTGTACCTGTCGCTGCTGCCGCAGTTCATCGACCAGGACATGGGCCACGTCCTGCTCCAGAGCCTCGCGCTCGGGTCGGTGCAGATCGCCATCGGCACGCTGGTCAACGGCATCATCGCGGTCAGCGCGGGCAGCCTGGCCGTGTTCCTGGCCCGCCGCCCGCTGTGGCTGCGCGTCCAGCGGTACTTCATGGGCGCCGTGCTCGGCGGCATCGCCATCCGCCTGGCCACCGACCGGTCGAAGGCACTGCTGACGGCCTGACCCGTCTGCGGGTCAGGCGGGGGTCCTCGCCGGGACGGGCTCGGCGAGCCCCCGCGTCCGGCGGCGCTCCGGCAGCAGGGCCAGCAGTCCCAGTACGGCCAGCGCCGCGCCCAGCCAGAGCGGGGCCCGCAGGCCGTACGCGTCGATGGCCAGGCCGCCGGCCGAGGAGCCGATGACCACGCCCAGCGTGATGAACGACGAGTGGATCGTGTTGACCAGCGGTCCCGCGTTCCCGGCGCGCTGGACGCGGGTGACCATGGCCGGGTTCATGGTGACGCCGACCAGGCCGACGCCCAGCATGAAGACCAGCGCCGCCGCGCTCACGTGGGCCAGCAGCGCGAACCCGGTCAGGAACGCCGCGTTCAGCGCCAGGCCGTACACCTGGACCGCGATCGTGTGCCGGTCGGCCGGGTGCGGCTCGTCGCCGTCCAGATCTTGAGCAGTCACGCCGGGGCAGACCACTCGACGCCCTCGTCACGAGCGGATGCCGAGTCCGGTGGCCGGAATCTTCCCGACCCGGGACGGAGCTTCGCGCGTTGACCTTGACGCCCAGGTCAGCCTTTAGCGTCACGTCCACTCACCTGCGGACAGAGGGGACACTCATGGGCGACATCTCGGGCAGCCTGGCAGGCAAGGGCGTGGTCATCACCGGAGGCGGCACAGGGATCGGCCGCGCCACGGCTCACCGGTTCGCCGCCGAAGGCGCGCAGGTGCTCGTCGTCGGCCGCACCGCGGCGCGGCTGGAGGAGACCGCTGCCGCGCACTCCTCGATCAGTGCCTTCGCCGCTGACAGCGCGGCGGTCGATGGGCCCGAGCGGATCGTCGAGGCGGCGGTGCAGCGGCTGGGCCGGATCGATGTCCTGGTCAACAATGCCGCGATCACTCGGCCGGCCGCGCTCGGGACGATCGATCGCCGTACCGCCGAAGAGCAGATCGCCACCAACCTGCTCACTCCCATCTTCCTGGCCCAGGCCGCCCTGCCGCACCTGACCTCCGCGAAGGGGACGATCGTGAACGTGTCGTCCAACCCGCCCTGGGGCGGCTGGCCGGACAACTCGGTCTACGGCTCCACCAAGGTCGCCCTCGACTTCCTGACGGCCACCTGGGCGGTCGAGCTCGCCCCCAAGGGCGTGCGGGTCGTGTCCGTGGCGCCCGGCGTCACCGCCACACCCGTGCTGGCGCACGCCGGATTCACCCAGGAGCAGATCGCCGCCGCGGGCAGGGGACTCGTCGGACGCATCCCGCTCGGCCGCGTCGCCCAGCCCGGCGAGATCGCCTGGTGGATCGTGAACGTGGCGCGGCCCGAGGCCGGCTACCTCACCGGCACGGTGGTTCGCGTCGACGGCGGCCTCTCCGTGGCAGCGGGGCAGCAGGCATAAACTGGGACAGTGCTGATCGGGGAGCTGGCGCGAGCGAGCGGCGTCACCGTCCGGGCCCTGCGCTATTACGAGCAGCAGGGTCTGCTGCAGCCGGAACGGACCTCCAACGGCTACCGGCAGTACGACGGCAGAGCGGTGACCAAGGTCCGCAACATCCGGCTCCTGCTGTCGAACGGCTTCACCGCTCAGGACGTACGAAACCTCCTGCCCTGCCTGGACGATGGCGATGTCTCGCTGGGACCGGCCTGCCCGCCCGGTGTGGAAGCGGTGAGCAGGAAGGTCGCGGCCCTGGACGAGCGGATCGCGGAGCTGGGCGCCGTACGAGACCGGCTCGTGGAGGCCCTGATCGGCAACGCGACACCGCAGCAACCCGGCGCCATCGCTCGCCACCCCGCCTACAGCCGCCCCGCTCACGATTAGAGACCCAAGGCCGCCGGTTCACGCGGAGCACGTCTTCGCGACGCCCGTCACACCGCCGCCACGGGGGCGCTCATCCCCGGTGTGCCGGAGCGCACGGGCATGGCGGGCGCGGTGGCAGCCTGTGACAGGCGGCATCCGGTGGACCGTGGCCCCTGAAGAGCCGACCGAGACCCAAAGCGAGAGGGGTCATGCCGTTGATCACGGCATGACCCCTCTGAGCTGGCGGAGGATGGGGGATTTGAACCCCCGAAAGGTTGCCCTTTACACGCTTTCCAAGCGTGCGCCCTCGGCCACTAGGCGAATCCTCCGCCGACGAGCTTACCGGACTTCCGGCGGTGCGGAGACCACGATTTCACAGGTGGATTTCGCTGCAGCGAGCACTGCCGTATCCCGCTAGACTGTCCAAGGACCCCTCGCGCGGCGTCATCCTGTGAACCTCCCCAGGGCCGGAAGGCAGCAAGGATAAGCGGGCTCTGGCGGGTGTGCGAGGGGTTCTCTTCGTTTGGGCCCCTCGCAGGCGGGATGGTCGCATGAGCCTTGCGCTTTATCGCAAGTACCGACCCGGGACCTTCGCCGAGGTCAAGGGACAGGAGCACGTCACCGATCCGCTGCGGCAGGCGTTGCGCACGGGGCGCATCAACCACGCTTACCTGTTCAGCGGCCCCCGGGGATGCGGCAAGACGTCCAGCGCCCGCATCCTGGCCCGCTCCCTCAACTGTGAGAAGGGCCCCACGCCCGACCCCTGCGGCGTCTGCGAGTCCTGCGTCGCGCTGGCCCCCACCGGCCCCGGCCACCTCGACGTCATCGAGATCGACGCGGCCTCCCACGGCGGCGTGGACGACGCGCGCGACCTGCGCGAGCGGGCCTTCTTCGCCCCGGTCTCCGCCCGCTACAAGATCTACATCATCGACGAGGCGCACATGGTGACCCGCGAGGGTTTCAACGCGCTGCTCAAGCTCGTCGAGGAGCCCCCGCCGCACCTGAAGTTCATCTTCGCGACGACGGAGCCCGAGAAGGTCATCGGCACCATCAAGTCGCGCACCCACCACTACCCGTTCCGGCTGATGCCTCCGGCCACGCTGCGCGCGCTGCTGGAGGAGATCCTCAGCTCCGAGAGCGTCCCCTACGAGCCCAACGCCCTGCCGCTGGTCGTGCGGGCCGGCGCGGGCTCCGCGCGTGACTCCCTGTCGATCCTCGACCAGCTCCTCGCGGGCGCCGACGACGACGGCATCACGTACGCCAAGGCCGTCTCCCTGCTCGGCTACACCGACGGCGACCTGCTCGACGAGGTCGTCAACGCGTTCGCCGCCCGCGACGGCGCCCGGGTCTTCCACACGGTCAACCGCGTCATCGAGGGCGGCCACGACCCGCGCCGCTTCGCCTCCGACCTGCTGGAGCGCTTCCGCGACCTGGTCATCCTGGCCAACGTCCCCGAGGCGGCCTCCAGCGGCCTGCTCGACCGACCCGCCGACGAGCTGGAGCGCCTGGTTCAGCAGGCCGCCTCGATGGGGCCCGCCGAGCTGACGCGGGCGGCCGAGGTGTTCAACGCGGGGCTGACGGAGATGCGCGGCGCGACCGCGCCCCGGCTGCTGCTGGAGCTGATGTGCGCGCGCGTCCTGCTGCCCGGTGCCGCGCAGGGCGAGGAGGCGTTGCTCGCGCGGCTCGAACGTCTGGAGCGCGGCGGGGCGGTCGCCGCGATGGCCACCCGCTCGGGAGCATCGGCCATGGCGGGTACGGGTACGGCCGCCGGCGGAGCGCCCGGGTCCGGTGTCGCAGCCGCTCCCGCCGTTCCCGTCGCCCAGGTCGCCCAGCCGGTCCAGCACGTTCAGCCCGTCCAGGCCGTTCCGGTCCGTGAGGCGTCCGGCGCCGGCGGCCAGGCCGCCGAGGCTGCGGGGGGCCAGGCGGCGGGCGCGCCGCGAGCCGCGCAGGAGGACGACGGCTGGCCCGAGCCGGCCCGTCCCGGCGCCCCGGCGCAGAGCGGTTCAGGGTACGCGCAAGGCGCCCAAGGACTCGGGCAGGGCGCGCACGGTCAGGCGCAGGACGTGCCCGGCCACGCTTCGGCGGGTCAGGCGGGTCAGGCGGGTCAGGCGGGTCAGGCCGGTGGAGCCGCCGCCGGAGGGTCGGGGCTGGGGCTCATGCAACAGCAGTGGCCCGCCGTGCTCGCGGCGCTCAAGCAGCGCAGCATCGTCGTCTGGGCCAACGTCAGCACCAACGCGCAGGTCGTCGGCGTCGAGGGCAACCTCGTCACGCTCGGCTTCAGCCAGGTCGGCGCGATGAAGAACTTCACCGGCGGCGGCAAGGACGCGGTCGTGGCCGCCGCGCTGGGCGACGTCCTCGGCAACACGTGGCGGGTGGAGGCCGTGGTCGGCGGCTCCCCGGTCTCGGCCGGATCGCGGGCGACACAGGGCGGACCTCCGCCGGGCCCGTCGAGGCCGCAGTCCCAGTCGGTGCCGCAGCAGTCCGCCGCCCAGACATCCCAGGCGCCCGGGGGTGCCGCCGCGCACGCGCCGTCCGGCCGTACGGGCTCGCACGGCTCGTCCCACGACGGGACCGGCGCCCAGGAGGCGGGCGAGCCAGGCGCCCCGGCCCACCCGGGCAGCGGGCCGCAACCTGGTGGTCAGGCGGGCCAGGGATCTCCGGGCGGTCATGGAGTCGAGGCCGGTCAGGCAGCTCCGGCCGGTCATGGAGTTGAGCCCGGCCAGGGGCCTCAGCCCGGCCAGGGACCACAGGGCGGCCAGGGACCACAGGGCGGCCAGGGACCACAGGGCGGTCAAGGACCTCAGGGGGGTCAGGGACCTCAGGGTGGTCAGGCGTCCGGCGGCAGGCCGACGACCGACGAGTCCTGGCCCGATGCTCCGGACGATCCCGGACTCGGCTCACCGCCGTCCCCCGACCCCACGCAGACCAGCCCCGGCAGGGGCGGCGCGTCGTGGGACGCGGGGGAGCCGGGCTCGCAGGGAGGCGCCCTGGCGGCGGCCGGCCTGGCGAGCGGAGGCACGGCGAGCGGGGGCACGGCAGGCCCCGGGGCGGTCGGCCCTGGGCTGGCCGCCGCCCGGTCCGCCGCCAAGGCCGCCGCCCAGGCGGGCCCCCGCGCTCCGGGCTCCCGCGCCTCGGTCTCCCGCCAAGCGGCCACGTCCGCCTGGCCGGAGACGGTGCCGGGCCGTGGGAGGGCGTTCGACTCCGACGAGGTCGACCCCCTGAACGACGCCAACGCCGACGTGGACGAGCTGAGCGGCATGGCCCTGCTCCAACGCGAGCTGGGCGCCACGGTCATCGGCGAGCTCGACCAAACCTGACGGTAAGGCGGAGAACGCCCCGCCCCGCACCGCACCGCACTGGCTTGGCCTGCCCGGTCCCGCCGGGGCTGGAGCGACGCGGGCCGGTACGGCGATGGGGCGGCTCGGGAGTCGAGCAGGGGCCGGTGGCCTGGGTGTCGGGTTTGTGTGCCGGACCTGCCCGGTTGTCGGGCTTCTGCGCCGCACGTGCGCGGGTGTCGGGCTTCTGTGCGGATCTACCGGGCCGTCGGGCTTCTGCGCTGGACTTGCGCGCGTGTCGGGACTCTGCGCTGACCTGCCCGGGTGTGGGCTTCTGCGCTGGGTACGGGCCGCGGGTCGGGCGTGTGCGCCGGGACGGGCCTGAGGGGGCTGCTCGGGTGGAGGCGTCGGGGGCGCGTGGGACTGGGCGGGCGACGGCCTCAAGGGGGCGGTCCGCGAAGGGGCGGTCCGCGAAGGGGCGGTCCGCGAAGGGACGGTCCGCGAGGGGGCGCGGGGATGTCGAGAGAGGCGGGAGGGTGGCCGGCAAGATCAGCAGGTGTAGAGGCGGGCTCGGGCCGCTGCGGCGCGGTGGTCGGTGAAGGGTAAGGACTCCGCCAGCCGTTCGAGGATCTGCAGGTCGTCCCGGCCGTTGGCCGTCTGGGCGTAGGTCCACAGGTCGTCCGGCGAGCCGTGCAGCAGCAGGCAGGCGCGCACCTGGACCTCCAGCTCGTCGCGTTCGCGGCGGATCTCCGGCGACTCAGAGCGTGGCAGCAGCGGCCCGTTGTACGTGCGTGCCAGCGCCGCCGGGTCGTTGGCCGCCAGCAGGTGTCTCAGCTCCAGGAAGTCCGCCTCCACGGAGGAGGTGAGCCGGTACGGCTTGGCGCCGATGGTGCCGCGGAGCTGGGCGCGCAGCCGGTGGATCTCGGCCCGGATGGTGACCGGGTTGCCCGCGTCGCCGTACAGGTGGAAGGAGAGCTGCTCGGCGCTGAGGCCGCGCGGGTGGAGAGCGAGCAGGGCGAGGATCTCGGCGTGGCGGAGGGAGAGCGGCAGGCGGCGGTCGCTCACCGTGGCCGTCGGGACTCCTTCGCCGAGGAAGCCGAGGCGGAGCGGCGGCGGCGCGGCGGTCGTCGTGGCCGTCGTCGTGGCCGCCGTTGTGGCCCGTACCAGGTAGCCGCCGCAGAACGGCTCCATCGTCGCCACCCTGCCGTCGCGCAGCAGCAGGCGCTCGCCTCCGTTCGGGAGCTGCACGCGGGAGCCGAGGGCGCCGCCCGGGTCGCCGGCGATGACGCGGCCGGTGGCCGAGAGCAGGACGGCGGGGCGGCCGCGCAGCGCCTCGTACCGGCGCAGCAGGCGCTCGTCGCGTTCGTACATGCGCAGCGCGAGCTCCGACTCGGCGAGCCGCGCGGCGGCGCCGACCAGGGCGGCGGTGGCCGGGTGCAGGCTGAGCGCGGTGCCGCTGACGTCGACGCAGCCGAGCAGCTCGCCCGAGTCGGGGTCGAGGATGGGGGCGGCGCTGCACGACCAGATGTGCAGCAGGCGCAGCAGGTGCTCGGCGGAGTAGACGTTCACCGGGCGCCTGACCGCCAGGGCGGTGCCGATGCCGTTGGTGCCCATGCGCTCCTCGGACCAGCCGTGGCCGTCGGTCAGGCCGATGGTGTCGGCGCGGCGCATGACGCCCGGGTTGCCGTCGCGCCACAGCACCCGGCCCTCCCTGTCGGTGATGACCACGACGTGCTGCGACTCGTCGGCCGTCCGCGCGAGCGTCTCGGTGAGGAGGGGGAGCACGGGGCGCAGGGGGTGGGATTCGCGCAGGTCGCCGAGGCGGGACAGGTCGAGGGCGAGCGGGGCGGGGCCGTCCTCCGGGTCGACGCCGGCCTGGATGGAGCGGCGCCAGGAGGCGGAGATGAGCCCGCGTGTCCCGTCACTCGCCGCGCCCCCGCTGCCGGACCTGCTCCTGTCGCTCGGCGCACCCTCCCCGCCGGCCCGGCCCCCGCCGTTCAGAGCGCTCCCGTGAGCTCCGGGGGCGCCCCCGGAGGCTGCGGCGGCCGCGGCGGTCCCGGTGGTCGAGGTGGGCGTCGCGGGCCTGTCCGGGACCGCCGTGGCGGGCTCGCTCCTCCTGCGCCCGTCACGCGGTCGAGCGTCACCCGGCACGGCGTCACCCAGGTCGGCGTCACCCAGCAGGGAGTCACTCAGTGCGGCGTCGTGGGCGGCGTGCAGGCGGCGGGAGTACGCGTCGCGGTGGGCGTAACTCATCGGCCACTCCAAGTAGTCGACCCGTATGGCGAGCATCCGCGTTCAGGGTGGCCGGCGCAAGTGCTTCGACGGATCGCGCACAGTGATGACGCGATCGCAACGTGTGTGCAACGTGAGGAAGTCTACGGTCGGTCCTCGAACGCCGGCTCGGCGCGGCCGCTCCGGCCGGCGTGCCGGCCGGGTCTCGGACACTGGAGGGGGGCCGGGACCCGGCCGAACAAAACCCCCCGAGGCGAAACACTGGTAAGCCCCCAGTACATGACGGGCCCCAAACACCGTAGGCTCGTGGCAGTCAGGAACGCGGAGCCACGAGGAGCGCACGACGGTGAACCCAGGGGATGTCAACCTGCAGCAGCTGCTGGAGCAGGCTCAGCTCATGCAGCAGCAGCTCGTGAGCGCCCAGCAGGAGCTCAACGACGCGCAGATCGAGGGCTCGGCCGGCGGCGGCCTGGTCACGGCGGTCGTCAACGGCTCGGGAGAGCTGCTGGAGCTGAAGATCAATCCGAGTGTCGTCGACACCGGCGACCCGCAGGACACGGCCGACACCATCGCCGACCTGGTGATCGCGGCCGTCCGCGACGCGGTCCGAGCAGCGGCCGACCTGCAGCAGGAGAAGCTCGGGCCGCTCGCGCAGGGGCTCGGCGGCGGCGGTCTCGGTCAGTTGCCAGGGTTCTAGACCATGTACGAAGGCGTCGTCCAGAACCTCATCGACGAGCTCGGGCTGCTGCCGGGGGTCGGGCCGAAGAGCGCGCAGCGCATCGCGTTCCACCTGCTGGCGGCAGATCCGGCCGACGTCAAGCGGCTGGCGCACGCTCTGTTGGAGGTCAAGGAGAAAGCCCGGTTCTGCCGGGTCTGCGGCAACGTGGCGTCCGAGGAGGAATGCCGCATCTGCCGCGACCCGCGCCGCGACACCCACGTGATCTGCGTGGTGGAGGAGTCGAAGGACGTCGTCGCGATCGAGAAGACGCGCGAGTTCCGCGGCACCTACCACGTGCTCGGCGGAGCGATCAGCCCGATCGACGGCATCGGGCCCGACGATCTGCGCATCCGCGAGCTCATGACGCGCCTGGCCGACGGCCGGGTCACGGAGCTGATCCTCGCCACGGACCCCAACCTGGAGGGCGAGGCGACGGCGACCTACCTGGCCAGGCTGGTCAAGCCGATGGGCATGAAGGTGACACGATTGGCCAGCGGCCTGCCCGTGGGCGGTGACCTGGAGTACGCCGACGAGGTGACGCTGGGCCGGGCGTTCGAAGGACGGAGGCTGTTGGATGTCTGACCAGTGGAGCGCGCTGGCCGAGGAGATCGCGGCGCACGCGCAGAACTACGTGGACGGCCTGACCAGGGTCGCGGGCGGCGAGGGCGGCGACGCGATCTGGTCGCTGTTGCTGGTCGAGGTGGCCCAGATGAGTCTGGCGGGAGCCAAGCTCGGCGCGAACGAGGACGTGATCCTCTCGGGGAACAACGAGCCCCCGCTGAGCGAGGACCCGGACATCGACGGCGTCCGCACCGCGCTGGCCGAGCGGCTGGGGGCGGTGGACGACTACGCCGAGGTGTTCGACCCGTACAAGGACACCAACGTCACGCCGTACCGGCTGTCCGACGACCTGACCGCGGTCGCCGCCGACCTGATCCACGGGCTGCGTCACTACCAGGCGGGCCGGCCGCACGAGGCGCTGTGGTGGTGGCAGTACTCCTACTTCAACACCTGGGGCAACCACGCGGGCGCGGCCATGAGGGCCCTCCAGGCGCTGGCCGCCCACTCCCGTCTCGACGTCGCGGAGGAGACCACGGCGGTCTGATCCGGTAGTCCACGGAGAGGACCTGGGCGTCCCACATAGTGGTATGAGCCAGCGGCCGCATGAGAAGCCCCCAGTAGACTGACAGCTCACAGTCCGAATCGGGAGACTCTCGTGGCGCTCGTTGTGCAAAAGTACGGTGGTTCGTCCGTCGCCGACGCGTCCTGCATCAAGCGGGTCGCGCAGCGGATCGTCGCGACGAAAAAAGCCGGCAACGACGTCGTCGTCATCGTCTCAGCGATGGGCGACACGACGGACGAGCTGCTCGACCTGGCCGAGCAGGTGTCGCCGCTGCCCCCGGGCCGCGAGCTCGACATGCTGCTGACCTCCGGCGAGCGCATCTCGATGGCCCTGCTGGCGATGGCGATCGCCAACCTGGGCCACGAGGCGCGGTCGTTCACGGGCTCGCAGGCGGGCGTGATCACCGACTCCACGCACGGCAAGGCGCGCATCATCGACGTGACGCCGAGCCGCATCCGCGAGGCGCTCGACCTCGGCCACATCGCGATCGTGGCCGGGTTCCAGGGCGTCTCGCAGGACACCAAGGACATCACCACGCTGGGCCGGGGCGGCTCCGACACGACCGCGGTGGCGCTCGCGGCGGCTCTGCAGGCCGACGTGTGCGAGATCTACACCGACGTGGACGGCATCTTCACCGCCGACCCGCGCATCGTGCCCCCGGCACGCAAGATCCCCAGGATCTCGTACGACGAGATGATGGAGATGGCGGCCTGCGGGGCCAAGATCCTCCACCTGCGGTGCGTCGAGTACGCGCGCCGGTTCGACCTGCCGATCCACGTCCGCAGTTCGTTCAGCACCAAGGAAGGCACCTGGGTCGTCTCCGACCCTTACACCGAAGGAACCGAGATGGAGCAGCCGATCATCTCCGGCGTCGCGCACGACCGGAGCGAGGCCAAGATCACCGTTGTCGGGGTGCCCGACAAGGTCGGCGAGGCTGCCGCGATCTTCAAAACTCTGGCCGACGCCGAGATCAACATCGACATGATCGTGCAGAACGTCTCGGCCGCGGCGACGGGCCGCACCGACATCTCCTTCACGCTGCCCACGGCCGACAGCTCGACCGCGTTGACGGCGCTGAAGAAGATCCAGGGTGACATCGCCTACGAGTCGCTGCTGTTCGACGACCAGATCGGCAAGGTTTCGCTGATCGGCGCGGGTATGCGGTCGCACCCCGGCGTCACCGCGACGTTCTTCGCGGCGCTCGCCGACGCGGGGGTCAACATCGAGATGATCTCCACCTCGGAGATCCGCATCTCAGTGGTCGTCGGGCAGGACGGCGTCGACGCGGCCGTGGCGGCCGCGCACAGCGCCTTCGACCTCGACGCCGACCAGGTCGAAGCCGTGGTGTACGGAGGTACCGGACGATGAGCAGGCCCAACCTCGCCCTGATCGGCGCCACCGGCGCCGTGGGCACCGTCATGCGCGACATCGTGTCGACCCGTGACGACATCTGGGGCGAGATCCGTCTCGTCGCGTCCCCGCGCTCCGCGGGCAAGACGTTGAAGGTGCGCGGCGAGGACGTCGTCGTCCAGGCCCTCGCGCCCGAGGTGTTCGACGGCATCGACATCGCCATCTTCGACGTCCCGGACGAGGTGGCGGCCGAGTGGGTGCCGATCGCGGCCCAGCGCGGCGCCATCGCGATCGACAAGTCCGGCACGTTCCGCATGGAGCCGGACGTCCCGCTGGTCGTGCCCGAGGTCAACCCGCAGGACGCGCGTCAGCGCCCCCGGGGCATCATCTCCACGCCCAACTGCACCACGCTGTCGATGATGGCGGCCATGGGCGCCCTGCACGCCGAGTACGGCCTGCAGGAGCTCGTCGTCGCGTCGTACCAGGCGGTCTCGGGCGCGGGCGTGGCGGGCCCGGCCCGGCTGTACGACGAGGTCGAGGCGCTCGCCGGCGACCGCTCCATCGGCCAGACGGCCGGCGACGTGCGCAAGGTCCTGGCCAATAAGCTCCCCGGCGACTCGCCGTTCCCGGCGCCCATCGCGTTCAACGTGGTGCCGTGGGCGGGCTCGCTGAAGGACGGCGGCTGGGCCTCCGAGGAGATCAAGCTCCGCAACGAGTCCCGCAAGATCCTCGGCATCCCCGGCCTCAAGGTCTCCGCGACCTGCGTCAGGGTGCCCGTGGTGACCACGCACTCGCTGGCCGTCCACGCCCGCTTCGAGCGGGAGATCACGGTCGCCGACGCCCACCGGGTGCTGGAGGCGGCGCCGACTGTGGTGCTCATGGACGACCCGGCCAACGGGGTCTACCCGACGCCGCTGGACGTGGTCGGCAACGACCCCACCTATGTGGGCCGGATCCGGCAGGCGATCGACTTCCCCAACACGCTCGACCTGTTCGTGTGCGGCGACAACCTGCGCAAGGGCGCCGCCCTCAACGCGGCGGAGATCGCCGAGCTGGTCGCGCGCGAGCTGTAGGGCCGGCTCCGCTCGTCGGGCCGCGGCTCCTGGCCGCGGCCCGTCGAGGTTTTCTGCGGCTCCTCACACCCGTTCGTGGGCGTGGCGCACAGGGCCGTGGGCGTGTGCTGCCTCGGGCCGTGGGCGTGTGTGCGCTGCCGGGTCTTCGGATGGCGCTGCGCGTGCGGGCTCAGTCCGCGTGCAGGCTCAGTACGCGTGCACGCTCAATACGCGTACCGGTGCGGTGGCGCGTGTGTACCAGTGGGTGGCGCGGTGGCGCCCGATGCTGGCGTGGTGGCCCGGGTTCTGCCGGGCGGGGGACGTTCGTCGGTGTGACCGGATGGAAGGCGTCCCCTGGTCGCGCGGCGGAGCCGTCAGCGGAACAGGATGTCCCAGTGGTCCGGCTCGTCGGCGAAGATGGTGCCGGCCTCCGAGCGGTACAGAGGCGAGCCGTCGCCCCGGGTCTCGGTGCGCGGGTAGTGGTCGGTGATGTACCGGTCGATGCAGCGGTTGTGTGCGATGTCGAGCTTGTAGCCGGCGCCGTGGCTGTAGCGGCCGGGCGCGTGGCCGACCTCGGTGCCGCCGGTCACCGTGATCCGGCAGTCGCTCTCCTCCTTGAGCTCGATGATCCGGCTGATCGTCCCGGTTCGGACCGACTCCAGCGACGTACAGGTGAAGACCTGCCGGTTCGTGCAGTGTCCGGAGGACTTGTAGCGCATCCCCGCCTCCTCCAGGAAGCCGGCGGCGAGGTCGTGCGACATCCGCACCATCGGCGCGTTGCGGGCGCGGACCTGCTCCAGGTCCGGCGTCTGCGATGCCCGGTGCTTGGCGGAGCCCCGTCGCGGGAGGCTGACGGAGTACGACCTGATGATCACTGGCGATGCCATCCACTGCTCCCCGTCACCCGTCATGGGAGCGGCCGCAGCAGCGGACGCCAGCGCGATTATGGAGATCTCAATGCCGAGGATCGCGGCCAGCAGAGGCCGCACTCTTCCACGTATCCACATGTCGGTGCCTTTTCGCGGAAATAGCCCTTCCGCCTGAAAACATCAATCCCATGCTTCACGCCGGATAACTCCCGTCGCTCAGGGATTTTGCCTTGTGGCGGCGATCACCGTGCGGCTCCATGACCTGACCCGGTACGAACCCGTAAAGTGACCAGCGTGTCCGAAGCCCGAAACCGAGGATCGGAGAGCACCCGAGAGGTCATCGTCGAGACGGCATTGCGACTGTTCCGGGAGCGCGGCTTCGACGCGACGACCATGCGCGCCATCGCGACCGAGGCCGGGGTGTCCGTGGGTAACGCCTACTACTACTTCGAGAGCAAGGAGGCGTTGATCCAGGCGTACTACGACCGCGCCCAGACCGAGCACGAGGTCGCCTGCCGCGAGCTGCTCGACACGGAGACCTCCTTCGCCGCGCGGCTCAGCGGCGTGCTGCGCGAGTGGGTGCGCGTGTCGGAGCCGTACCACGAGTTCGCGGTGAAGTTCTTCAAGCACGCGGCGGAGCCCACCAACCCGCTGAGCCCGTTCAGCGCGCAGACCTCGCCGGCGCGTGAGGCGTCGATCGCCATCTACCGGCAGGTCGTCGAGGGCTCGCGCGACCGCATGAACCAGGACCTGCGCGAGGAGCTGCCCGAGCTGCTGTGGCTGCTGTCGATGGGCATGGTGCTGTTCTGGGTGCACGACACCTCGCCCGGCTGTGAGCGCACGTACCGGCTGATCGACGTGACCGTGCCGCTGGTGGACCGGCTGGTGGGGCTGTCGCACCTGCCGGGGCTGCGGGGGATCACCAAGGACTTCATCGCGGCGGTGCACGAGCTGCGGGCGTGAGCCTCTCCGCGACGGCATACCGCCCGGTTGGTATGGTCGCCGGAACACGGATGCCGAGCCGGAGGCCGCGATGACGGAGCAGACCACTCAGCACACGACGGGGTACACGACCGGGCAGACCACCCAGCGGGGCTGGGGCATGACCCTTCCCTTCCAGGATCGCTCGCTGGCGGAGTCGCGCGAGCTGGTCGAGGGGCTGCCCGCCCTCGGCTACACCGATGTCTGGTCGGCCGAGGTGAGCGGGGTGGACGGGTTCGTGCCGCTGGCGCTGACGGCGCAGTGGGCGCCCCAGGTGCGGCTGGGCACGGCGATCGTTCCCGTCTCGACGCGCGGGCCGGGCCTGCTGGCCATGTCCGCCGCCACGCTGGCCGACCTGGCGCCCGGCCGGTTCGTGCTCGGCATCGGGTCGTCCTCGCCGGCGATCGTCGAGCGCTGGAACGCGGGCACGTTCGCCAAGCCGTACGCCCGGACCCGGGACACCCTGCGCTTCCTCAGGAGGGCGCTGGCGGGCGAGAAGGTGACCGAGACGTACGAGACGTTCGAGATCAGCGGGTTCAAGCTGGAGCGTGCACCCGTGGAGCCGCCCAGGATCGTGCTGGCGGCGCTGCGGCCCCGCATGCTGCGGCTGGCGGCCGAGGAGGCGGACGGGGCCATCACGAACTGGCTCTCGCCCGAGGACGTCCAGAAGGTGCGCGCGGAGATCGGGCCGGACACGGAGCTGATCGCGCGGCTGTTCGTGTGCGTGAGCGAGGACGCGGACCGGGTCCGGGCGCTGGCCCGGCGGATGCTGGCCGCGTATCTGACCGTGCCGGTGTACGCGGCCTTCCACGAGTGGCTGGGGCGTGGCGAGGTGCTGCGGCCGATGCGCGAGGCATGGGCGGCGGGCGACCGGCAGGCGGCGCTCAAGGCCATCCCCGACGAGGTGGTGGACGCGCTGGTGGTGCACGGGGACGCGGCGACGTGCCGGGCCCGGATCCGCGAGTACGTGGCCAACGGGCTGGACACGCCCGTCCTCGCGCCCGTCCCCGGCGGTGAGGTGCCGCTGGAGCAGGCCGTACGGGACCTCGCCCCCACCGCCTGACCTCCCGGGGAACTCCGGGCGCCGGCTAACGCGTTATGTCGTGAGAGGCCGGGGTAGAGGGGGCGCATGATGGCGAAAGCAGCACGGGCCGCAGCGGCCTGGCGGGTGTACCGGGACGTCAAGAAGCCCGGCACCCCCGGCGTGATGGCGCGCCTGCGGGCGATCCCGCGACTGATCGGCGCGGTGATGAGCGGCCGGTACGCGGGCATGGGCAAGGGCAAGCTGGCCATGATGGGCCTCGGCGTGCTCTACCTGATCTCCCCGATCGATCTCGTGCCGGACTTCCTCGTCCTGATCGGCGTCGCGGACGACTTCGGGGTCTTCCTCTGGCTGATGGCGTCCCTGCTCGGCGAGAGCGGCCGCTACCTCGACCACGAGCGCAAGGTCGTGCACGGCGCGCTCGACGCCTAGACGAGCGGGTCCCGAGTCGTCTAGATCTCCTCCATGCGGAGCCAGGCGCGTGACGGCAGCGGGTGTCCGAACAGCCGGGCCGCGTTGCCGTACGCGACCCTGGCGATGTCGGCGGGTGGCAGCGCTCCCAGATTGCGCGCGACGGACTTCTGCGTGTCGGGCCACGTCGAGTCGGAGTGCGGGTAGCCGCTCTCCTGGAGCACGTGGTCGAGCCCGACGGCCAGCCGTACCCCCGACAACGCGTGGTCGTTCAGCGTGCCGAAGAAGAAGTTGCGGCGCAGGACCTCGCTGGGCTTGAGGCCGCCGTCCCACTGCGCCTCGCCCGCCACGGGGTGGTCGAGCGCGTAGTCGGCCCGCTCGGCGAGCAGCGGCAGCCAGCCCACGCCGCCCTCGACGATGAGGATGCGCAGGTTGGGAAAGCGCAACGGCACGCCGGACCACAGCCAGTCGGCGCAGGCGAACATCGCGCTCGTCGGGATCAGCGTGGTGATGGCCTCGATGGGCGTGTCGGGCGAGGGCACGGGCGACCAGCTCGACGCCCCGGTGTGCAGGGCGACGACCGTGCCGGTCTCCTCGCACGCGGCGAAGAACGGGTCCCAGTGGCCGCTGTGGATCGACGGCAGCCGCAGCCGCGTCGGGAACTCGGGGAACACCACGGCCTTGAACCCGCGCGAGGCGTTGGCCCGGATCTCCTTGGCGGCGACGTCGGGGTCCGGCAGCCAGGGCAGTTGCAGGCCGATGATCCGCTCGGGGTAGGTGCCGGCCCAGACGTCGATGTGCCAGTCGTTCCACGCGCGGACGAGGGCGAGGCCGAGCTCCTGGTCGCGGGTCTTGGCGAACGGCATGCCGGCCTGGTTGGCCAGCATGCCGGGGAAGCACAGGGCCGCCCAGACACCGGCCAGGTCCATGTCCTCGATGCGCGCCTCGATGTCGTGGCAGCCGGGGCGCATGCTCTCGAAGCGGATGGGGTCCAGGGTCCACTGCTCGCGGGGGAGGCCGGCGCCGACGTCCATGCCCGCGCACGGGTAGGTGGCGCCGCCGTAGCGCCAGACCTGGTGACCGGCCTCCGTCTCCACGACCTTGGGCGCGACTTCGGCATATTTCTCCGCGAGCCGGCCCTCGAAGAGGTCAGGGGGCTCGATCAGGTGATCGTCGGCGGAGATGATCACATAGTCGCGCCGCCTCGGATCCGGATCGGGGAGCAGCGGCGTAGTCACGCAGGTAACCGTACGACGGCGGGATAACGTCGAACAAGCTGCGACGTCTCCGTTGGATATCCACCGCGGCTCCGCCGGACGCCCGGCACGGCTCGGTCCCCGGGGCCCGGGACCGCCTGGAGGGGGATGACGGACGATCCCGGACCGTGCGGGGTCCGCTCCGTGAGGGTGCCGCTCACGCGAACCCCGGTGCGCCCCCTACCCACCGGAGATCGACTCAGTCCGGCTCGCCGGGCCGGCCGCGGGATCGTCCGGGGAGCCGGTGCCTTCGCGGCTCCTCAGGTCGGCCGCCTCGCGCCGGACCAGCAGGATCCAGCCGCCGATGGCCACGCCGATGAACAGCCACCACTGCACGCCGTAGGCCAGGTTGAGGCCGCCTCCGGCGCCCACGTCCGGCGCGGGGACGGGCTCGGGCGCGGGGTCGGTGGCCGGTTTCTGCTGCGTGAGCTCGACGTATCCGTCCACCAGCCGGTACGGCAGGCCCTTGCCGATCGAGGCCGCGTTGATGAGCAGGACCTGGCCGGGCGGCAGGCCGGGGCGGTCCCTGATGCCGCTGGACTCCTCGGTCTCGCTCAGCCGTAGCCGTCCGGTGACAGTTACCTGACCTGCCGGTGGCGGGGGCACGTCCGGCGGGGTGTCGGCGGTCGCGCCGGCCTTCACCCAGCCACGGTTGACGATCACGGCCCGGCCGTCGCCCAGCACCAGGGGCGTGAGCACGTAGAAGCCCGCCCGGCCGTCCTGGGGACGCCGGCGCACCGCCAGCCCGTGGGTGGCGTCGTAGGCGCCGGCCGCGGTCACGGTGCGGTAGCGGTCGGACTCCTTGACGCCCTGGCCGGCCAGGCTCTCCAGGGGCACCGGCGCGGCCTCGATGTTGGCGGTCACCTGGTGGCTGTTGGCCGAGCGCTCCTCGAACCGTCCGAACTGCCAGCGTCCCAGGAACACGAAGGCGGGGATCACGAGCAGCACCACGACGTGGAGCGCGACCCAGCGGGGCGTCAGCAGGAACCGGTACACCCTTCAAGGGTAGGCACCGCCCCCTGTGCCTCATCACCTGCCTGGCCTCGCCTCGCGCGACGCGACGGGGACGCACCGTACCCCATCCGCCGTGGCGCGGGCGTGACCTTATCGCAATCTGGTCGAAACCCTTACCGAAAGCCAGTTCATCGCGTACGGTCGTGATTCGTGCCGCGCGGCCCGCACGGGCACCGCGGACTCCCCTCAGCCGAGCCCCCCGAGAGGCCCTCCAGCAGCCCCATGACCGTGCTTGCCGCGCCCCCCGAAGGGCACGTGTTCGAGCTGCCCAAGCTCGCCGCCCTGCTCCGCCACGCCGTTCCGCGGGTGGTCGAGGGCATGATCCTCCCGGTCGCCGTCTTCTACGTGGGTCTGGTCGTCTCCGGGTTCGCCGGCGGCGTGGTGGTGGCCGTGGCCTGGGTGTACGGCGGAGTGCTCTACCGGCTCGTCCGGGGCAGGAGCGTGCCGGGCGGGGTGCTGCTGGCCGCCGGCATGGTGACCGTGCGGGCGTTGCTGGCGTTGCTGGCGGACAGCCCGGTGCTGTTCTTCCTCCAGCCGACCCTGGGGGTGTTCTGCGCGAGCGCGGGCTTCCTGGGGACCGCGCGGGTGCGCAGGCCGCTGGCCCGGCGGGTGGCGGAGGACCTCGTGCCGCTGCCGGCGCATGTGATGGAGGAGCCGGTCATGCGGCGCTTCTTCACGCGTCAGTCGCTCGTCTGGGGCTGCGCCCAGCTCGGCAACGCGACGCTGAGCCTGTGGCTGCTGCTGAGCCAGACGATCGAGACGTACCTGCTCGTCCGGACGTCGGCGGTCGCGGTGCTGCTGTCGGGGGCGGCGCTGCTGACGCTGCTGGACTTCCGTCGCTGCCTGCGCGCCCTCCGCCCGGCCCCCTGAGCCGCGAAAGGCCGCTCGACCTCCTGAGCCGCGAAAGGCCGCTCGACCTCCTGAGCCGCGAACGGCCGCTCCGCCTCCTGAGCCGCGAACGGCCGTGTCACCTCCTGAGCCGCGAAAGGCCGCACTGCTAGGCCGTCCGGAGGCGGGCCCCCTCGCCGGGCAGGGCGGTGACCTGGCGGGGGCCCGCGACGTCGTGACCCTCCTCGCAGCGCAGGTGCAGCTCGATCGCGGCGCCGCAGTCGCGGTGCGTCAGCAGGATCGGCGGGCCGCCGGCGTCGGCGAGGTACTTGTCGCCCCAGTGCATGAGCGCCACCAGCAGCGGATAGAGGTCGCGGCCCTTGTCGGTCAGCCGGTACTCGTCGCGCTGGCGCTGGCCGGGCTCGCGGTACGGCTCCTTCCGCAACAGGCCCTCCTCGACCAGCCGGGCGAGCCGGGCGCTCAGGACTTGACGGGGGGCGCCGGTGGCGGCCTGCATGTCGGCGAAGCGGCGTACCCCTCGGAACGCCTCACGCAGCACCAGGAACGTCCATTTCTCCCCGACGACTTCCAGGGTGCGCTCGATGGAGCAGTTTTCAGCCCGGAAAGGCAGGATCATGCGTCATATCATACCTGAGTTCAATTGACAGACTCAGATGTCACGCGGGAAGCTGGGTCCATGTTGGGAACTCAGATCCGTCCCGCCCGCCCCGACGACGTGGAGCGGATCGGGCGCTTCCTGTCCGGGCTCTCGCTGCAGACCCGGACGCTGCGCTTCTTCACCGGCTTCAGCCGACCGGCCGCGAGCATGGTGCGCGTGCTCCTCTCGCTGGACGAGCGGCGGGACGCCCTGGTGGCCACGCTCGACGGCGAGATCATCGGTCACGCCATGAGCTACCGGGGCGGCACGGCCGACGTGGAGATCGCCGTGGTGGTGACCGACCAGTGGCAGGGCCTCGGGCTCGGGCCGCGGCTGATCGACACGCTGCTGCTCAGGGCCGCCGTACGCGGCGCGACGACGGTCGGGATGGACGTCCTGGGGGAGAACCGGCGGGCGCTGAGGATGATCCGCAGGCAGTGGCCCGACGCCACGATGAAGGTCGCTTCCGGGTCCGTCGAGGTGACGGCTATGATCAATCGGACGCCCGTATTTGCGGAATAACGTTCTGGTGCCTCACCATTGACAACGTGAAGAGTGCCAAGAACGGACGCGACGGGCGTACCCGGATCATCGAGGGAGCCCTGCGCCGATTCAGCCAGGACGGGGTCTCGGCCACCACGCTGGCCAGCCTCCGCGAGGAGAGCGGCGTCAGCGTCGGCAGCTTCTACCACCACTTCGCCAGCAAGGAGCACGTCTTCGGCGTGCTGTACGCCGAGATCCTGGAGGCCTACCAGGAGGCGTTCATCGCCGAACTGGAGAAGCACGAGTCGGCCCGCGACGGCATCGAGGCCGTCGTCGCCCTCCACATGCGCTGGGCGGGCGAGCACCCCGAGCGCGCCAGGCTCCTCGTGAGCGAGCGCCCGCCGCGCAAGCACGAGCCGGGCGGCGCCGAGGTCGCCGAGCAGCGCAGGGGATTCTTCCGCCGCGTCTCCGACTGGTGGCGGCCGCACATGCACAACGGCCTGCTCCAGCCCGTGCACCCGACCATGTGCTACGTCCTGTGGCTCGGCCCGGCGCAGGAGATGTGCCGGCTGTGGTTCGCCGGCGCCCACACGCCGACGGACGAGGAGATCAGGGGGCTGGGCGAGGCCGCCTGGCAGAGCCTGCGCCAGCGCGCCGAGAGCTGATCGGGCAGGGAGCGCAGCAGACCTCAGGCGACCTGGCGGACCCGGGTGGCCACCCGCCAGCACGCCTCGTCGAGTGAGATGTCGAGCCGCAGGTCGCCGCGCTGCCTGCGCAGGCCGGGCACGCGCACGCGGGCGTGCACGTCGTACCGCCCCCTGTGCGGGTAGCCGAAGCCGAGCTCGCCGGGCAGCACCCGGAGGTCGTCGCGGTTGCCGCAGCGCGGGCAGGTCCACGACACGAGGTCCAGGCCGCGGTTGTAGTCGGAGCAGGCGCGGAAGTACTCGTCAGGCACGAACCGGGACTCGCAGGCCAGGCACGGGATGAGCATGGGTTCCGCTCCTCTTTCGAACGGCGAGCTGGGTCCCTAAGAGATATCGCGCCCGGCTTGTCCCGCGCTTGCAGAACGCTTGGGTATCTCGGTCACAGTACGGTCACTGTGGGTATCGGATCATGCGCGGGCCTTTGCGATGAAAGGATGGACCCTGTG
The DNA here is from genome assembly GCF_040605905.1 of Nonomuraea sp. NPDC005501. NCBI lineage: Bacteria > Bacillati > Actinomycetota > Actinomycetes > Streptosporangiales > Streptosporangiaceae > Nonomuraea > Nonomuraea sp. NPDC005501. The sequence goes on from NZ_JBEXDT010000074.1 coordinate 39,059, forward strand.
GAACTGGCACGACTGCGCGACCACCTGCTGGAGAACGGCTACACGATCGACGGCGTCCGCGACCGCCTGGGTGACGTGGCGGCCTCGGCGCTGGCGCGTGAGGAGCTGGTGCCGGCGCTGCGCGTGACGGCGGACGGCGATCCGCTGGGCACGCTGATCAGGCTGTGGTGGCTCGGTGTGCCGGTTCCGGCCGACCGGCTGCCGGCGGTGGTGCGCGAGTGCGGGCTGGTGGGCGCGGACGGCGGCGCCGGCGACGGCATGGTGCGGGCCGGGGTGCATCTCCAGCCATGGGAGACCGGCGGTTACGTGGTCTCCGACCGCAAGGTGCGGCCCGGCGACCCGGCCCTGCGCGCCGACCACGTGGTGGGCGCGGGCGGCGCCTCGGCGAACCTCGCCCAGCTCGCCACCCACCGCCCTGTGGGCAGGGCGCTGGATCTCGGCACGGGCTGCGGCGTGCAGGTGCTGCACCTGGCGGGCCGGGCCGGGGAGATCACCGCCACGGACGTCAACCCGCGCGCCGTCGAGCTGGCGCGGCTGAGCTGGGAGCTGTCGGGGATCACGGGGGTGGACGCCCGCACGGGATCGATGTTCGAGCCGGTCGAGGACGAGCTGTTCGACCTGGTCGTGTCCAACCCGCCGTTCGTCATCTCGCCCGGCGGCCACCTGACGTACCGCGAGACGGGCGGCGACGGCGACGACTTCTGCCGCGACCTCGTACGGCGGGCGCCCCGCCACCTCAGCCCCGGCGGACAGGCGCACTTCCTGGCCAACTGGCTGCACGTCGAGGGCGAGGACTGGCGCGACCGCGTGGGCGGCTGGCTGGCGGGCACCGGCTGCGACGCCTGGGTGGTGGAGCGCGACGTCCAGGACCCCGCCGAGTACGTCGAGCTGTGGCTGCGCGACGCGGCCGAGCAGGGCACCCCCGGCTACACGGAGCACTACGACCGCTGGCTGTCGTGGTTCGACGAGCGGAAGGTGGAGGCGGTCGGCTTCGGCTGGATCTCCATGCGCAACTCCGGCACGCTCGACCCGGTCGTACGCCTGGAGCGGCTCACCCACCAGGTCTCGCTGCCGGTGGGCGACTACGTCGACCGCGTGCTCGACGCCATCGCGACGGCCCACCGCGTCGAGGACCTCCAGACGGCGCGGCTGCGCACGGCCGATGGACTGCTGGACGAGCGCGTCGGACTGCCCGGGGCCGAGGACCCGATGCGGATCGTGCTGCGCCAGACGGACGGCCTGCGCCGCAGCCGGGAGGTCGGCACGGTGGAGGCGGCGCTGGCCGGGGTGTGCGACGGGGACCTGGCGCTGGGCCCGCTGCTCAACGTGATCGCCGAGCTGGTCGGCGACGGCCAGGTGCTGGGCGCCGACGCCCTTCGCCCCCTCATCGCCGAGGGCTACTTCACGCTTTGACTCCGCGAGTCACAACGGCGTTGACCGGTGCGGCAATCCGGTGTTGATCCGATGTTGAGCCCTCCGGTGGAGGCTCTGGAGCACGACACCGGCCCCGGGGGGTTCGAGGCCGGTGCCGGGTCCGGCCGGTCGTCTGTGTGAGGCGGCTGGCCGTCGCGCGGAGCAACCCGACATCCGGGCCCCCTGGCGACGCGCGGCGACCGAGATGGCCGGCCGGGCTGCACCACTCCTCAGACGAACGGTCACGGGGGCTCGTGACTCCCTAAGGACAGCCTTGATCAACCATGTGTGGATGACACGACTGGACGACACGCTGTACTCAGGACTCGACGAGGGGCCCGTCGACGGCCTCGACCACGGAGGCGGGGGCGGCGGCGGAGTCCAGGAGGACCTTCAGGTCTCCGGCCTCGGGAGCGCCGAGCCTGGAGAAGATGTCGAAGGCCTGCCGTAGGCAGTCGGTGCTGCGCGTGGTGCTGCCCAGGCCCTTGAGCGCCTTGCCCAGCACGGCCAGCGAAAGCGCCTCGCCGTACGGGTGGCCGATCTCCCGCGACACGACCAGCGCCTGCTCGGCGTGGCGCACGGCCTCCGGGTAGCGCTTGGCGGCGATGAAGGTCTCGGCCAGCCGCGAGCACACCCGCTGCTCCCACACGCGCTGCTTGCTCGCCCGGAAGAACGCCAGGCACTCGGCGTGGTGGTGGACGGCCTCGGTGAGGCGGCCGACGCGGGACAGCACGATGCCGAGGTGGTAGCGGGCGCGGGCGGTGCCGGCGCCGCTGCCGATCTCCGTGAAGATCGCCAGGCCCTTCTCGGCGGCGGCGATCGCGTCCTCCGGCCGGTTGAGGCCGAGATGGTCGCGCGCGGAGTAGCTGAGCACCAGCGCCTCGCCGGCGGGCACGCCGCTCTCCCGGTACCAGCGCATGGCCGAGTCGAACCACGACAGGGCCTCGGTGTGGCGCCGCTGCCGCCCGACGACGACGGCGAGCGCGTTCTTGACCTCGCCCGTGACGATCTTCTCGCCGCGTTCCACGGAGAGCTCGTGGACCGTCCTGAACTGCTCCTCGGCCTCCGTCAGCCGGTTGCCGGCGAACAGCACCCGGCCGAGCACGTAGCGGGAGCGCAGCTCGCTGCCGGCGTCGCCGATGCGCAGCGCCGCGGCCAGGACCGCCCGGGTGCCGTGGTCGAACTCGCGGGTGTGGGTGCCCGACTCCATCAGCGGCTCCATGGCCACGAGCAGGTCGGCCGCGGGCAGCAGCTCCTCGGCGGTACGCGAGTCGGACGCCGCCTGGTTGATCGCGGCGAACAGCGAGTCACCCTCGGCGATCAGCCAGGCCACGGCCTCGTCGGCCGCCCCGAACGCCCGGCCCGTGCCGACCACCACGAGGTTGTCGGCGATCATGCTGCCCTCGTAGGCCAGCCGGTGCGCCGACTGGGCCGAGGCCAGGTAGAAGCCGAGCAGCCGGCGCAGCGCCAGCGTCTTGGCCTGCTGCCGCTCGGTCCTGTCGAGGATGCGCCGGGCGAACAGCTTCAGCAGGTCGTGGAAGCGGTAGCGGCCCGGCGCGGGCGCCTCCAGCAGGCTGGCGTCGACCAGCGACTCCAGCAGGTCCTCGGCCTCGAACGGGCTCAGCGACAGCACCGCGGCGGCGGCGCCGGCGGAGATGTCGGGGCCGTTGGGCAGCGACAGCAGCCGGAACGCGCGCTGCTGGGCGGGGTCGAGCTGGCCGTAGCCGAGGGCGAACGTGGCCTCCACGGCGAGGTTGCCGACGCGGAGCTCGTCGAGGCGGCGCTGTTCGTCGGCGAGCCGGGGCACGAGCGAGGCGACCGTCCAGGACGGCCGGGCGGCCAGCCGCGCCGCGACGATCCGCACGGCCAGCGGCAGGAACCCGCACGCGGCCACCACGTCCATGGCCGCCGCGTGCTCGGCGGCGACCCGCTCCGGCCCGGCCACGGACGCGAACAGCGACAGTGCCTCGTCCGGCTCCATGACGTCGAGGTCGAACAGCCGCGCCCCCGGCAGGTCGGCCAGCTTGACCCGGCTGGTGACGATGGCGGCGCAGCCGGGCGAGCCCGGCAACAGCGGGATGACCTGCTCGGCGTCTCGGGCGTTGTCGAGCAGGACGAGGATGCGGCGGTCGGCCAGCAGCGACCGGAACAGCGCCGACCGCTCGGCCGGCACCTCGGGGATCACGTCGGGCGGGATGCCGAGCGCCCGCAGGAACGCGCCCAGAGCCGACTCGGGCGCGGTCGCCTCGCCGGTGTAGCCGCGCAGGTCGGCGTAGAGCTGTCCGTCGGGGAAGAGGTCGTCGGCGGCGTGGGCCACGTGGACGGCCAGGGTGGTCTTGCCGACGCCGCCGATGCCGCAGATCACGGCCACCGGCACGCCTTCGGCCGTGTGCGACGAGAGCGCGCCCGTGTGCGATCCGAGCATCGTGCGCAGCCGCCTGGAGATCTCCTTGCGGCCGGTGAAGTCGCTCACCGTGGCCGGGAGCTGCGCCGGGCGGGGCAGCTCGTGGACCGGCTCCTCCGCGCGCGGCTCCGGCTCCTCCGCGGGCTCCGGGGCGACCGTGACGGCCGGCTGAGCGGCGGCGGCGAGCGACGGGTCGGCGGCCAGGATGCGCTGGTGCAGCGCGGACAGGTCGGGGCCGGGCTCGATGCCCAGCTCGTCGATCAGGGCATGGCGGGTCTCGGTGAAGACGGCCAGCGCGTCGCCCTGCCGCCCGCACCGGTACAGCGCCAGCATGAGCTGGGCCCGCAGCCGCTCGCGCAGCGGGTGATCGGCGGTCAGCGCGATCAGCTCGGACACCACGTCGGCGTGGCGGCCCAGCTCCAGGTCCACGTCCATGAGCGTCTCGATGGCGCTGAGCCGGCACTCGACGAGGCGGTCGCGCTGGTGCTCGGCGTAGGGGCCGACGGCGCCGGCCAGCGGCTCGCCCTCGAACAGGGCGAGGGCGGCGCGCAGCGCCCCGGCCGCGGCGGAGGGCCGCCCGGCCTTGCGGGCCGTCTCCGCCTCCTGCAGGCCGCGCTCGAAGCGGACGAGATCGAGCGCGCCGTCGGACAGGCGCAGCGCGTAGCCGCGTCCCACCGAGGTGAGGATCTCGGGGCGCGACCGGGCGGGCCGGTCGGGTTCGAGGACCGTCCGCAGCCGGGAGACGTACGTGCGCAGGGCGCCGAGGGCTCTGGGCGGCGAGTCGTCCCCCCAGACGGCGTCGATCATCTCGGCAGGGGTGACCGCGCGGCCCTCGCGGAGGAGCAGCATGCCGAGAATGGACCGCTGCAGGGGCGTGCCCAGGTCGAGTTCCTCGCCATCACGCCACGCCCGCACGGGACCGAGCACGGCGAACCGTAGGCCGCCTTCGACGCTCTGACCAGCCATGCCGTATGTCTCCAGGGCAATGGAACGATTTGTTACCAAATCATAGAGCGAACCTTGCCTGACACATAGGCATGCCCCTCTGCCGGGAAAACTTCCGGCGCATCGCGATCTTCGCCGAAAGGGGCTCTAGCGGGATTCTCTTCGTATTTTCGGGTTAAGGCGTTGATTCAGTGTTGATCGGGCGTTGAGTACCGGAGCGGATGCTGAGCAGCAAGTGAGGCATGGCCCCGGAACGAAGCGGGGGCGGTCATGCCTCCCGGAACGGAATACGGGCCCCGCCCTGATCACCCGGGCGGGGCCTTGGACATGGTTTCTACGCGGCCTCCACCAGCCCGAGTCTTCGCGCCAGCCGTTCACGGACGGCCGGCCACTCGGAGTGGAGGATCGAATAGAACGCCGTATCTCGGACCGTGTCGTCGGCGCCCCGGCTTTCCGCTCGCCGCACCCCGTCGAAGTGTGCGCCGAGAGCCTCGATGGCGGCCCTGGATCGGACGTTGCGTACGTCAGCCTTGAGCGTGATGCGGTGGACGTTCCAGGTCTCGAAGGCGTGTGAGAGCAGCAGGAACTTGCTCTCCCGGTTGACACCCGTGCCCTGGGCTGAGGCGCCCAGCCAGGTGTAGCCGATGTCCGCCACGGACGGGACCTCGCCCACCACGCTCTGTGCGCCCGGAGGCCAGGGCATGGGGCCCTGCCAGTAATCCAGGTTCATGAGACGGGTGGCACCGATCAGGCGATCGGTGTGCAGCCACCGGATGGCGAAGGGCAGCGTGCGGCCCTCCGCCTGCTCAGCCAGCGCGGCCTCCACGTAGGAGACCATCTCGTCCCGGCCGTTCGGGACGCGAGTGAAGGCATAGGTGGAGCGGTCTTCACTCGCCGCGGCGACGAGGTCGTCGATCGCCGCGGGGCTGAGAGGTTCCAGGCGCACGAGGCGCCCGGACAGGGTGACAAGAGCGGGCATGAGCACATGATGAGGGCTGACCGGGCCCGTTGTGACCAGGCCGCGAGCACCTTCTTCGGCGGGTTTCGGGCAACATGGTGTTTGCCCAGGTCAGCGGGGTGATTCCGGGTTTCGGACGGGCCCGCTGGGCGAAGATTTCGCCTAACCGTGACATGCGGTCGGCACGAGCGCCGGCCGTCGTTCACGCGCCGCCTCCGGGCGGCCCTTCGCGAGCCCCGACAGGCCGTCCGAGAGCTGGTCCAGGGCTGCCGAGATCCACGGCAGCGTGACGGGGTTCGGGGCGTCCAGGGCGGCCAGCCGCTGCTCGGCCGTCTCGCCGTACAGGAGGCTGACCGCGACGCGCACGCGGGCGGCGGAGGGGTCGTCGCCGAACGCGTGACCGGGCAGGACGCCGATGCCGTGCTCCTCCAGCAGCAGGCGGGTGACGGCGGCCGAGCCGCCGAGGCGGAGGTGGCCGAGGTCCGGGTAGAGGTAGAAGCCGCCCTGCGGCTCCGGCGTCCGGGCGCCGACCGCGGCGAAGCGGGCGTGGACCGCCCGCGCGACCGCGCCGTGCAGGCGGCGGCTCAGCGCGACGCGTTCGGCCAGCTCGGGCGGCTCGGTGAACGCCCAGGCCGCCGCCTGCTGCACCGGCGCGGCCGGTGAGGACCAGATCTCGCTGGCCACCGCGAGCAGCCTCTCGCGCAGGTCGTGCGCGTTCTCGGGCAGCCGGGTCACGCCGATCCGCCAGCCGCCCAGCGCGAGGCTCTTGCTCAGCCCGGTGGTCACGATCGTGCGCTCGGGCGCGAGGTCGGCGGGCGAGGTGTAGGGCGGGGCGGGGTCGTGCATCAGGTCGCGGTAGATCTCGTCGGAGATGATCACGAGGTCCAGCTCGCGGGCCACGTCCACCAGACGGCCGATGGTCTCGGCGGTGGCGAGGCGGCCGGTCGGGTTGTCCGGCAGCGTCACGAGGAGGGAGCTCACGGTACGGCCCCGCGCGCGGGCGTGGCGGACCGCCTCGGCGACCCGGCCGGGGTCCGGCACGCCGCCCTCGCCGGCGGGCGGGGGCACCAGGATGGACCGGGAGCCGACGAGGTCCGCCTGCGCGGCGTAGCTGACCCAGCTCGGCGCGGGCAGGACGATGTCGCCGCCGATCGCGAGGAGCAGGGCGTACAGGAGGGGCTTGCTGCCCGGTCCGCAGACGACCAGGTCGGGGTCGGTGGGGAGTTCGCGCCGGGCCCAGTAGCCCGCCGCGGCGGCGCGCAGCTCGGGGGCGCCCGCGACGGGGCCGTAGCCGTTGCGGCCGGACGCGGCGACCAGCCGGTCGCGCAGCGCCGGGTGGACGGGCAGACCTGCCTCCCCGAAGGCCAGGTGCAGCACGCGCTCCCCGGCGCGCCGTCTTCGCTCGATGTCCTCGTTGGCCGCCAGTGTGGCGGAGAGGGTGATGCTCATGTTTGTCACGTTCCCAGCCTGCTTAAAGTATTGCATCAGGACAAGCGAGGCTTTTTGTGGGTAGGCGAAAGAAGGTCCGATGCTCGATCTGCGGCGATTGACGTTGATCTGCGAGTTCGCTCGACGGGGCAGCATCGCCGCCACCGCCGCGTCGCTCGGCTACAGCCCGTCGGCGGTCTCGCAGCAACTCGTCGCCCTGGAGCGCGAGACCGGCACGGCCCTGCTCGACCGGACCGCGCGCAGCGCCGAGCTGACCGACGCGGGCCGCCGGCTGGTGGCGCACGCCGAGCGCATCCTGTCCATGGTGGAGGAGGCGGAGTCGGACCTGTCCGCGCACGCGGGCACGCCCTCGGGGCGGGTCGTGGTGACGGCCTTCCCGACGGGTGCCGTGGCGTTCGCGCCCGCGCTCGCCCGCTCGCTGCGCCGCCACACCGAGCTGACCCTCCGGCTCCGGCAGAGCCGGTCCGGCCGGGGCATGCGCGAGGTGCAGTCGGGCGAGGTGGACATCGCGCTGGTCGACGACTGGTACGGCCGCGCGCGCGACAGCGAGCACCTGCGCGTCTTCCCGCTGCTGCGCGACCCGCTCGTGCTGGTGGTGCCGCGTAAGCACCGGCTGGCCGACCCGGACGTGCCGATCGACCTGCGCGAGCTGCGCGACGAGCCGTGGATGGCCACCCCGGACGGCGAGCCGTCGCGGCTGGCCGTGGACCGGCTCCTCTCCGACGTGGGCGGCACGCGGCCGACGCCGTGGGAGTTCGAGGGGCTGGGCGCGATCCTGTCGCTGGTGGCCAAGGGGCTGGGCATCGCCGCCGTGCCGGCGCTCGCGCTCGCGGCGGGGGTACGGGGGGTGGCGGTGCGCCAGTTCCCGGGCGACCCGGTGGGGCGGGAGGTCCACGCGGTCGCCCGCGGGTCGAGCGTCCACCGGCCGTCGGTGTCGGTGACGCTGCGGGCCGTGCACGTGGCGGCCCGCTACATCGCCGCCGACCTGGACCCGATACGGCTCGCCGACCGGTAGCGTGTGCGGCTATGCCGCCGACGTACGACATCGAGCGCCTCCTGCTCTCCCAGCCCAGCGTCAGCACGGTGGCCGGAGTGGACGAGGTGGGCCGGGGCGCCTGGGCCGGGCCCGTGACCGTCTGCGCGGTCGTCACCGACCTGTCCGAGCCGCCCGCCGGGCTGACCGACTCCAAGCAGCTCACGGCCGCCCGGCGCGAGGCGCTGGCCGCCGAGCTGCCGTCGTGGGCCGCGGGCATCGGCTACGGCGAGGCCACGCATGAGGAGATCGACGAGCTGGGCATGACCGAGGCGCTGCGCCGGGCCGCCCGCCGCGCCCTCGACGCCCTCCCGGTACGGCCGGGGGCGGTCATCCTCGACGGCTCCCACGACTACATCGGCCCGCCCTGGCCGGTGCGCCTGGAGGTCAGGGGCGACGCGGCCAGCGTCTCGGTGGCCGCCGCGTCGGTGCTGGCCAAGGTGCGGCGCGACGCGCACATGGCGACGCTCGGCTGCGACGACTACGGCTTCGCCGACAACGCCGGCTACCCCTCGCCCGTGCACCAGGAGGCGCTGGCCCGGCTCGGGCCCACCGAGCACCACCGCGTGTCCTGGTCCTACCTCGACGACCTGCCGCAGTGGCGCCACCTCAAGCGCCACCGCGATCCGGCGGCGAGCGAGGGCCAGGTCAGCCTGTTCGGATAGGGAGGTCCGGTGCGCGTCGGCGTCTTCCTGGTGGCGGCCGGTTTCCCCGGGCGGGACCCGGGGCGGGTGCTGGCCGACACGGTCGAGCTCGTGGTGGCGGCCGAGGAGGCCGGGTTCGACGACGCCTGGATCGCCGAGCACCACTTCATGACGTACGGGGTGTGCCCGTCGGCGACGACGCTGGCCGCCGTGGCCGTCGGGCGCACCTCGCGGATCGGCCTGGGCACCGCGGTGAGCGTGCTGTCCACCTGGCATCCCGTGGCGCTGGCCGAGCAGGCGGCCATGCTGCACCACCTGTCGGGCGGCCGGTTCACGCTGGGAGTCGGGCGGGGCGGGCCGTGGGTGGACCTGGAGGTGTTCGGGACCGGGCCGGAGCGGTTCGAGCGCGGGTTCGGGGAGTCGCTGGACCTGCTCGTACGGGCGCTGTCGGGTGGCCGGGTGTCGGCCGAGGGGGAGTTCTTCCGGTTCCGGGAGGTGGCCATGGTACCCGCGGCGACGCTGCGGCCGGTGGTGGCCTGCACGTCGGAGGCGACGCTGGCGCTGGCCGCCGAACGGGGGCTGCCGATGCTGCTCGGGATGCACGTGGACGACCGGGAGAAGGCCGCCGCCGTGGCCGCGTACGACGCCCTGCGTGAGCACCGGCCGGGGGAGGCCGGGCATGTGGCGGCGGCCGTGGGGCATGTGGCGGACTCGACGCGGCAGGCCGTCCGGGAGCTCAGGGAGGCGATGCCGCGCTGGCTGGAGCCCGGCCTGGCCGGCTACCTGCCGGTGGACGGGCGGCCCAGGCCCCGCCGGGACGTGGCCGCGTACGCCGGCTTCCTGACCCGGGTGCATCCGGTCGGGTCGGCGGACCGGTGCGTGGAGGCGATCCTCGGCACGGCCGAGGCCACGGGGGTGCGGCGGCTGATCCTCATGGTCGAGGGGATCGGCGACCACCGGCGGGCCGTGGAGAACGTCCGCCGCCTGGGCGCCGAGGTGCTGCCCCGCGTCCGGGCGGCGACACTGTGATCCCGCCGGGACCCGCGCCGGCCGTCGATCCCGCGGGGACTCGCGCCGGCCGTCGATCCCGCGGGGACTCGGCCTTCTTCTTGTGCGGGCCGAGCACCATGATCATGTTACGGCCGTCCTGCTAGATCGGAAGAGA